>DASYES010000716.1:0-4675 GCA_036498885.1 Pseudonocardia sp. | reverse complement strand
CTCGGGCTGATGGAGTTCCTACCCGCGTACCGGTTGTGGGTGCTTGTCATGGTGCTGGTGATGGTCGGCTCCATGGCGGCCGTCGCTGTCGAGCTCCGGATGCGTGCAGCCACCGTCGGGCCGGTTGTCGTGGCTGTGCTGCTTTCTTCCCCGATGATCGGCACCCTCGGCCTCGGCCAGATCTATCCGCTGCTCACCGCGGGGTTGGTTGCTGCGTGGCTCGCGGACAGGCGGGGCCGGCTGGTGTTCGTGGGTCTCGCGCTCGGCCTCGTCGTCGCCCTGAAGCCCAGCCTGGCACCTGTGTTGCTCGTCCCTGCCCTCCGCCGCCGATGGCTCACCGTGGGCGCCGCGCTCCTCGCCGGAACCGGCGCCACAGTGCTCGGCTGGATCGTCTGCGGCCCAGATTCCGCCCCGACCTGGGCCCAGCTCCTGCTCACCAACCCGCCGGTGACGTACTGGGACAATGCGAGCCTGCCGGGCGCGATACTGCGCCTCACGAGCGTCAACGACTGGGGGCGGCCGCTCGTCGAACTCCCCGGCGGAATGGTGATCGGGCTGCTCATCGGTGGGGTGCTGTTGGTGTCCACCGCGTGGGCGGCGCGCCGCCCACCGGCCGATGGCCTGGACACCGCCTTGTGGGCGATGGCCGCCGCCGCCCTGCTCGCATCGCCGCTGAGCTGGCACAACTATCTGCTCGTGCTCATGCCCGGTGTCGTCGTGCTCATCGCGTGTGGACGTTGGCCGGTGGCTGCCCTGCTCCTCGCGCTGTCACTGATCGGCATGGAGTGGCCACCTATCTGGTACGGGGACGACAACACTGTTCCCGCCCTGCCGGTGTCCCTGTACTGCGCGATCCTCCTGACCTACTGGTTCGCCTTGCTACCGCGGCCACGCCCCTGCCTCGGCCGCCCGAACAACCGGCTGAACAGTGGAAATGCTTCGGCACCGGCACCCGAAACAGCCATCGCATAACTCAGGGACCGCGCGGCGTGGCGGACCCGGCCGCGTCGAATGCACGGGCCGGCGCGACGCCAGCCGCAGAGCGCAACCGACCTGCCCACGGCCCCGGCGCAGGAGAGCAACGCGCGTTTATGCGGCTCTCCCGCATCGCCTCAGCGGTGATGGGCCGCCCGGTGCGCGGCGAGCACGTCGAGGCCGAAGTCGGACTCCGGGTCGCGCCACACCGAGTGGGCGTGATTGACCTGGCGCTGCGTGTTGTCCCACTCCGCCAGCAGCCGCGGTCCCTGCAGCCGGTAGTAGTGCGGTTTCCCGGCATCCCGGGAACCTGCCCAGGCGAGATGCACCTCGTCGAGCGCCGCGGGGTCGCGGTAGTTCGGAATCGGGGAGATCTCGTCGGGTACCCGGCCGAGGTAGGTGGCGAGCAGCTGCAGCAGGAGATCCCGCTGCCCGGCGTCGAGCTCGGAGGCCGGCACACCCTTCGGGGTGCGGGTCAGTGCCAGTGCCCGATGACCGTCGCGGTCGACGCCCGAGTCGGCTTCGGACCGGGCGCTGCGTCGGCGCAGGTTCTCCTGCTGCTCCGGGTCGGGGAACCGGCCACGCCACACGTCGACGAGCGGCTTCGCCTCGTCCCCGTCGCCGATGCGGGATCGGTTGGCCCCGACGATGTCGGTGGGGGCGTGGGGGATCAGCAGCGCCCGCTCGGCGAGCTCGGGCGGCAGCGAGCGCACGAGCTCGCGGGCGAGATCTTCCGGTGCCCCGAGAGGCCGCAGCGTTGCCCCGCCGAGCAGCGGCGAGGTAGCAGGGTCGGCGCCCAGGAAGCACGGCGTGGTCGCGGCCACGCGCCGGTCGACGACGAGGTTGTTGAGCGACACGTGGTGGCCGCCGAACCGCCATCCCCACGGCGCCGCCCCGCCCGGCTCGCCGAACACCCGCAGGTAGTACATGCCCGGGTCGCGCCCGCGCTCCCTGCCGAACGTCGCGCTGAAGCCCTCGACGTGGTCGAGCACGTTCTCCAGGCCCATCACCGTGGCCGCCGTGACGTACCCCGGTGTGGACAGCCCCGTGGCGACCAGCCGCATCGCGAGCCGCTGCTGAGCGGGGCGTTGCTGGTGGAGGGTGAGACCGCCGTGATCGGTCGGCGTGTAGAACCAGCGCAGCCGCTCGGCGTCGGACGGATCGTCCGCGCCCGGCGTGGCGCCGGTACCCACCCCCCGCTGTTGCGCGTCGAGGGACTCCAGCCACTCGCCTGCCGCCTCGGCCATCCGGTCCGCGACGTCTCGGGTCGCGTCGGTCGCTGCCAGCACCATGTCGCGACAGTACGTCGTCAGGCGCAGGCGATGGTCGTGTTCGGGAGCGGCGCGGCCGGATCAGCCGAACGACGCCGGACCGCTGTACCCGCGGGGGCGCCCGGGGCGGATGTCGCACCGGATGGCGGATGGGTCGAGCCCGGTCAGGTCCGCGATGAGCGACCGGACGGCGACGTCGGCGTCGGGCATTGCGGGCACGGTCGTCGATGCCTCGATCTCGGGCACGTACAGCACCACGCCCCGCTCGGAGAGCCAGGTCAGCACCTCGAACGTGCGTTCGCCACCCCCCGCGGCCACAGCGTCAAGGTTAGGCCTACTGGCTGCTCTCGTCGCAGGTGGACGCCGAGCAGTCCGGCGCGGTGCTGGGATCGGCGGGCACGCGTTGCCGGAACAACCCCACCCGCGGTGGCGGGCTCGTGGTGTCGGGGGAGGCGGCTCGAGGGTCGGGCTCCGGCGAGGGTTCGGGGCCGCCGAGCAGACCCTCGCGGGGAGGGTCGTCCTCCCGACCGGGCGGGACGGGGTTGGTGCCGGACGGGGCGACGCCGGTGGGTGTCGGCGTCGCGCCGGCCTCCGACGTCGGCGGCGTGGATGTCTCCGTGCCCGGTTGCGCGGTGGAGGGCGCCTCACCGATGGGCCGGAACGGGGCGAACGGCTCCACCGGTTCGTCATCCAGCGCCTCCGCCATGAACTGGTGCCACACCTCGCCCGGCAGCGTCGCGCCCTCGATCGGCGTGCCCCGAGCGGTGCGGATGGGGGAGTTCATGTCCGTGCCCATCCATACCGCCGAGGCGATCGACGGGGTGAAGCCGGCCATCCACGCATCGTTGTTCTGCCCCTCGAAGCGGGACTGCACGGTGCCCGTCTTCGCCGCCACCGGTCGTCCGCCCGGAAGGGCCAGATCGTCGTGCGCTGCCACGTCCATCATCGACTCCGCGACGTTGCGGGCCACCCGCTCGGGGAACCGTCGTTCGCCGTCGGTGGCGGCCTGGTACAGCACACGGTCGTCGGCGGTGACGACCGACGTCACGAGGTGCGGCTGGCGCCAGACCCCACCGGCTGCGACCGTCGCGTACGCCGACGCCAACTCGAGCGGGCTGACCTCCTTGTTCCCGAGGGCAATGCCCTCGGTCGGATCGTCGAGGGGCGCGGTGATGCCGGCAGAGCGGGCGGCAGCCGCGACCGCCTCGGGGCCGACCCGCCTCGCGAGGGTCGTGAAGACGACATTGTTCGACACGGTCATCGCCTGCTTGAGGTCGCACTCGTCGCAGTCGGCGCCCTCGGCGTTGCGCAGCCCGGGCAGCTCCTCGCCGTCGAACGTCTCGCCCAGCCCGACCGGCGGTTCACGCTGCAGGCCCGCGAGCACCACGAATGGTTTGAACGTCGACCCGGCGAGGCGGCGGACCTTCGTGTAATCCAGGCCGAGCCCGTTGTCGCCGCCGTAGTAGGCGAGCACCCCGCCGGTCTGCGGGTCGATCGCCACCATCGCGCTGCGCAGGTTGACGGGTTGGCCGCTGAGCACGTCGTGGGCGGCGGTGACGGCCTGCTCCTGGCGGCGCGGGTCGATCGTCGTCGTGATGCGCAGGCCCTCCTGGGCGAGGTCCTCCTCGGAGATCCCCAGTGCCGAGAGCTCCGCCTTCACCGCGGACACGATGTGCCCCCGGTTGTCGGACGGGACGCCGCCCGACGCGGCCCTACGGGGCACGGTGTGCGGGAAGCGGGCGGCCTGCCGGTCGGACGGTTCGAGCCAACCCTCGGCGACCATGCCGTCGAGCACGAAGTTCCAGCGATCCACCGAGTGCTCCGGGTTGACCGCGGGATCCCAGCGCGACGGGGACTGGATCACGGCGGCGAGCAGTGCGCCCTCACCGGGGGTCATGTCCTGCACGTTCTTGCCGAAGTAGGACTGCGCCGCGGACTGGATGCCGTAGGCGCCGCGCCCGAAGTAGATCGTGTTGAGGTAGTCGGAGAGGATCTGGTCCTTGCTGCGCTCTTGGGAGATCTTGATCGCGAGGATCACCTCCTTGTACTTGCGCCAGAGCGTCTGCTCGTCACCCACCAGCGCTTTCTTCACGAACTGCTGGGTGATGGTCGACCCACCGCCGACGCCGCCGCGCAGTTGGTTCCACACTGCTCGCAGGATGCCGGTGACGTCGAAGCCCGGGTTGGAGTAGAAGGAGCGGTCCTCCGCGGAGAGCACCGCGTGACGGACGTGTAGCGGCACCTGCTCGATCGGGACCTTCGTGCGGTTGCCCTCCTCGGGCACGAGGCGCGTGAGCTGCTCTCCGTCGATGAACGAGACGGTGGCCACCTGGTTGTTCACGGCTTCGTCCGGGTTGGGTACCGAGAACACGAGGAAACCGATCGCGAGGAGCAGCACCGGGGCGAGCACCACGGCGGCGGCCGCACCG
>DASYES010000715.1:0-5202 GCA_036498885.1 Pseudonocardia sp. | reverse complement strand
ACCGATCACGCCACCCGGTTCCGGCAGCTGCACGAGACCGGGGTGCTGGTGCTGCCGAACGCGTGGGACGCGGCTTCGGCCCGTCTCATCGAGGCCGCCGGTGCGCAAGCCATCGCCACCACCAGCGCCGGCGTCGCCTGGAGCCTGGGACACGCCGACGGCAATCACCTCCCCCGCGAGCTTGCGGCCGATGCCGTCCGGCGGATCGTGGGCGTGGTGAGCGTGCCGGTCACCGCCGACATCGAGACGGGCTACGGCGAGACCATAACCGAGCTGCGCAGCACGATCGAGGCGATCGTCGGGGCCGGCGCAGTAGGGATCAACATCGAGGACGCCGGCGCGCCGCTTCGGGCGACCGGCGAGCAGGCCGGGCGCATCCGCACCGTGCGCGAGACAGCTGAGTCGGCGGGCGTGCCGCTGTTCGTCAACGCCCGGATCGACGCCTACCTGCGCCAGGTCGGCGACCCGGCGGCCCGGCTGGACGAGACCGTCTCGCGGGGCCTCGCCTACATCGACGCCGGCGCGGACGGGATCTTCGTGCCCGGCCTGCTCGACGCCGAGACGTTGCGCGAACTGGCAGGACGGCTCCCGGTCCCGCTGAATGCCATGGCCGGTCCCGGAGCCCCTGCGGTCGCGGAACTCGCCGAACTCGGGGTGCGCCGGGTCAGCGTCGGCACGGCTATCGCGCAGGCGGCGTACGCGACGGCGCGACGCGGCGCCCTGGAGCTCCTGACCGGCGGTACGTACGACTCGCTGGTGGGTGGCGTCGACTACGGCGAGCTGAACGCGCTGCTGACCTGATGGTCAGGCGTCGCCGGGCGGGCTGCGCCGACGGCGGTCACCGCGCGTTGTGGAAGATGATGCCGAGCACGTGCCGATCGCCGCTGTGCACGGCGCTCACGCCGTGGCGCATCTGCACGCGGTGGTAGCCCCGTGAGCCGAGTTTCGGCCGGTTCCGCACCGGGAAGATCACGGCTTCGCCCTGGCGCGGACGCACCACGACCGGCCGGGACTGCTGGCGGGGGCGCTGCTCGACGAACACGCTCTCGCCGCCGGTGAAGTCCTCGTCCGGCCTGCTCAGCATCACGAGGAACTGCAGCGGGAACGTGAGGTCCCCGTAGACGTCCTGGTGCAGGCAGTTGTAGCCGCCGGGGCCGTAGCGCAGCACGAGCGGGGTGGGCCGGTGCTGGCCCAGCGCCGCGCATTCGGCCAGCAGGTCATCGAGCGTGGAGGGGAACGTCCGCTCGCCGAGGCGCTCCGCCCACCGGTTGGCGATGGTGGACATGGGTGGGTAGAGCTGCTCGCGCAAGGCCTGGACCAGTGGCGGGAGCGGGTCGGCGAAGTAGCGGTAGCTTCCCTCGCCGAACGCGTGCCGGGCCATCACGACCGTGCTGCGGAACCGCTCGTCCTCGTCGAACATCGCGACCACGCCGGCGCACTGCTGCGGCGACAGCAGCGGCGGGGTGGTGGCGACACCGTCGGCGTCGAGCTGTTCCTGCAGTGCCGACCAGTCCAGACGGTGCAGGGCACGATCCGGTGCAGCGGTACTCATGACTCCACTGTCACCGATGCCGCGGCCCGTCGCTGGCGGGAAACGGCCACCGGGTCAGGGCAGGATTGCCGCTTATGCAGACCGGACCGAACAACGCCCTGACCGACGTGCCCGGCCTTCGGGTCGGGCACGCCTCCCTCGCCGGTCGCGGGGCGCTGAGTGGCACGACGGTCGTGGTCGCGCCGCCCGACGGAGCCGTCGGCGGGGTGCATCTGCGCGGCTGGGCGCCCGGCACACGCGAGACGGATCTCCTCGACCCGGGCCGGATGGTGCAGCGCGTGCACGCCGTCGTGCTCACCGGCGGCAGCGCCTACGGGCTTGCAGCGGTCGACGGCGTGATGGCGCGGCTGGAAGCGGAGGGCGGCGGGTTCGCGGTGCCGGGCGGGGTGGTGCCGATCGTGCCCGCCGTGGCCATCTGCGACCTGGGCCGCGGCGGAGATCCCGGAGTGCACCCGGACGGGTCGGTCGGCGCCGCCGCGTTCGACGCCGCGAGCACCGGGCCGGTCGCCCAAGGGTCGGTCGGCGCGGGTACGGGGGCTGTCGCCGGCGGGCTGAAGGGAGGGGTGGGCACCGCGAGCACGGTGCTCGACGGAGGTGCGGTGGTGGCCGCGCTCGTCGTCGTCGACTCGGCGGGGTCGGGTGTGGATCCGGCCACCGGCGCACTGCGCGGAGCGCGGGCCGGGCTGCCCGGCGAGTTTCCGGACGGGCCCATGGACGAGGCCGCACGATTCGCGCTCCTCGCGGCCGCGGCATCCGCGCCGACGGCGGAACCGGCGACGACGCTCGCGGTGGTGGCCACCGACCTCGCACTGGACAAAGCGGGATGTGCTCGGCTGGCTGCGATGGGTCACGACGGGCTCACCCGGGCGATCCCGTACGGGGACACGGGTTCCGACCTCGGTGTGGTCTTCGGTCTCGCCACCGCCGCCGGTCCTGTTCCGGGGATGCTGGACCTCTTCGCGCTCCACGCCGCGGCCGCCGACGCCGTGTCACGGGCCGTCGCGCACGCGCTGCTCGCGGCGTCCACCGTGCGCACCGACTCCGGCTCGTGGCCCAGCTACGGTGATCTTGCGATCCGGGCCGTGTCAGATTGAGACGGTGAGTCGCAGGGATCGGCCTAGCGTGCGTGAGCGCCGTCATAGGCGTGGCGGTGCACCGTCGCAAGGAGGAGCTGATGAAGGCGCTCGTCTACCACGGCCCGGGCGAGAAATCCTGGGAGACCGTTGCGGATCCCAAGCCGATGGACCCCACCGACATCGTCGTGCAGATCGACACGACGACGATCTGCGGGACGGACCTGCACATCCTCAAGGGTGACGTCCCCACCGTCGAGCCCGGCCGCATCCTCGGCCACGAGGCCGTGGGCACCGTCGTCGCCGTGGGCACGGCGGTGAGCAGTCTGAAGGTCGACGATCGGGTGATCATCCCCGCGATCACGTCCTGCGGGCGCTGCGCGTACTGCAAGCGTGGAATGCCGAGCCATTGCCAGGGGGCCGGCGGCATCGGCTGGATCTTCGGCCACCTCATCGACGGAACGCAGGCCGAGTACGCGCGCGTGCCGTTCGCCGAGACGAGCGTGCACAAGGTGCCCGACGGGGTGACCGACGAACAGGTGCTGTTCCTCACCGACATCCTGCCCACCGGCTACGAGGTGGGCGTCCGCAACGGCCGGGTGAAGCCGGGCGACGTCGTCGTGGTCGTCGGGGCGGGCCCGGTCGGTCTGGCCGCGATCCAGACCGCGGAACTCGCGGGCGCCGCCATGGTGGTCGCTGTGGACGTCGCCGACTCGCGGCTCGAGCACGCCGTCCGGTTCGGCGCCGATCACGTCCTGAACTCCGCCGGTGGGAACGTCGAGGAGCTGATCGCCTCGCTCACCGACGACGGGCTGGGTGCCGACGTCGCGATCGAGGCCGTCGGGATCCCCGAGACGTTCGACCTCTGCACCCGCGTGGTCCGCCCCGGCGGTGTCGTCGCCAACATCGGCGTGCATGGCCACCCGACGACGCTGCACCTCGAAGACCTGTGGATCAACAACGTGACCATCACGACCGGGCTCGTCGACGGAACGACCGTGCCCATGCTCATGAAACTCGTTCGGTCCGGCAAGATCGCGGGCGATCTGTTCGGCACCCACGAGTTCGCCCTCGATGACATGCTGTCGGCCTACGACACCTTCGCCGATGCAGGTGCGAACAACGCGCTCAAGGTGGTGATCAGGAGGTAGCCGCAGGGTGCTGGGCCGTGTTGAGGAAGCCCCTGATCGCGGTCCTCGCGCCCAGATCGCCCCTGGCGGCGTTGCCGCCCCGACCGGGTACACCGGGTACGACGGCTCGGAGCGGCGCCTTGCCAGGAACGATCTGGATCACGAAGCCCATCGATCAGTACTTCCTGAACACGGCCTAGTGCACCTGCACCTCGTCGCCGATCTGCAGGGTCCCGAAGAAGGCGACCGCGTCGTCGTGGGAGAGGTGGACGCAACCCGCGCTCTGCCTCTGCAGGCTTCCCTCGTGGAAGGCGATGCCGCCGGGCGCGAAGAACACCGAGTACGGCATCGGCGCGTTGTTGAACTCGGCGCTGCGGTGGTCCTGCTCCTTGCGCTGCACGGTGAATGTGCCCGGCGGGGTCGCCTGGCCCGGTGCGCCGTGGGTGATCGGGACTGCTCCGCGCACGACCTGCCCGTCCTCGATCAGCCAGGCCTCGTTGTGCGCGAGGTCCACGCAGGCCTCGGCGGTGACCGTGCAGGGCGTGCCCGGTACGAGCTCCACCTCGTCGCCTGCCGGTGTCACGTCACCGGCCGGAGCGGTGCTCGCCCCTGGTGTGGCAGCCGCCGCGAGGCCGGCCAGTGGCGATGCCGCCAGGCCGAGCATCCCGGCGCCGACCGCTCCGGTCAGCGCCGCGGCGCGACCCGCTCCCGCCCACGGGCGGACCTTCTGCTTGCTGTGCCTACCCATGTGCGCCCACGCCCGCCCTTCACGCTCCCACCCGCCCAACTGGGTGACGCGGGAGGAGGTGACGGACGATAAACGTGATCAACATGACAGTGTGTGCATCACGCAGCCCTGATTCCCCCGCAAGAGGGACGCGGGACCGGCGATCCGCGGGTGGAGCGGGCTCAACCCCCGGCGAACGGGGGGAGCACGTCGAGCGTGGCGCGGTCGGGCAGCGGGACCGAACGGTCGCGCACGGCGACCTCGTCGAGCAGGAAGCTGCAGCGCTCCAGCACCCGGGCCAGCTCGTCACCGTGCCGTTTCACAACGGCGGCGAGCACGCTGTCGACGGTGACATCGCCGGCCAGCTCCAGCAATTCCGTCTCGGCACCTGCGGCCGCCCTGGCCGCAGCGAAGTACCGGACGCTCACGCGGGTCATCGTGGTCGTGCTCATATCTGTCATCCTTGCTCAGCCACCGATCGCGCTCATCGGGCGGTCCGGCTGAAGGAAGCCGGGGTCGTCTATGCCGTGGCCCGCGAGCTTGCCCCACATCGCGTTGCGCCAGACGTCGGCGATCTCGGCGTCGCTCGAGCCCCCGCGCAGCATCGCCCGCAGGTCGGTCTCCGTCCGCGCGAACAGGCACGAGCGGATCTGGCCGTCGGCGGTGAGTCGAGTGCGGTCACAGGCGCCGCAGAACGGCCGCGTGACGGACGCGATGACG
>DASYES010000714.1:0-7425 GCA_036498885.1 Pseudonocardia sp. | reverse complement strand
CGGGCCGCGTCGGGGGAGTGAGGCGACCCGCTCCCCCGGCCCGGCTCTCGTGAGAGCCGGGCCGGGCGGGCGTCACTCGACGAAGATGTCCACCGACGGACGCAGCTCGGCGCAGACCCGCAGCACCTGGTGGATGACGTGCCCCTCGAACGCCTCGAACGGCTTGGTGTCCACCGCCTGCTGTTCGTTGTCCACGGTCGGGTAGGCCTGCTGGGTGAGCAGGTAGTCGAACCGCGGCGCCCACTTGCGGGCCCCCAGCCGGGCGGTGGTGGAGCAGTTGTCCACCATGTACGCCACGCCGCGGGCGTGCATGTACGGGTTGAGTGAGTCGACGGCCTCGATCACCGACTCGTTGGCGATCTCCGAGTACGGGTGCCCGCGCTCGAGCAGGACGTCCACCTGGGCCATCATCACGCCGCAGAAGATGCCCGCGGTGAAGGGGTCGAGCGGGATGTCGTTCTCGACGCGGTCGGCGCGGACTTTCTGGCCCACCTGCCACATGTCGGCCTGGTCGATCTTGCCCATCGGGAACCGGGCGAGCCGCTGCCCGGCCAGCACCACGCTGTTGATCTCGTTGCCGGAGAGCACCTCGTCGTAGATCTCGTGGGTCAGCTCGAAACCGACGGGGTACGCGGCCGAGTACGCCTGGGCGAACACCGCCCGCTCGTCGCGGTCGAGCCGCCGGTACAGCCCGTCGAGCCCGTCCTTCGAGATGATTTTCGATATCGGACCGGTGACCGACTCCGTGGAGTGCCGAAACGCGTTCTCGTCGCTCATTCCGTGGTCGCGGTAGCGCCGGTAGAGGCTCTCCACGATTCCGTGCACCCCGGCGAGCAGCATCGCGCGCTCGCCGGAGAGGTCGGAGAGGTACTCCGAACGCAGGGTGGTCTGGAAGGTGTAAGGGGCGCCGAGCGCAACCGACCAGGCCAGCGCGCGATCGGTGGCGTGACCGGTGACGTCCTGCTGCACGGCGAAGCTGGCATTGATGCCGGCGCCGTTGACCTCGGCGCCCTGGACGTAGAGGGCCCGGACCGAGGCGCCCATCCCCTTCGGGCAGACGGCTATCACGTCGACCTCGGAGGGGAACTGCTTGCCGGCGGCGGTGAGGTGCCCGAGCAGGAAGCCGTGGGAGAAGCCCAGGGTGGTGCCAGGTCGAAGCGCCGCGAAGATCTGGTCGTACAGCTCGGCCTGCGCGGCGTCGGAGATCAGCAGGATGACCAGGTCGGAGGCGCGGATCACCTCGAACATCTCGCCGAGGGTGCCGTCCTCCTCGCGAAAGCCCGCCGCTCGGGCCTGTTCGAACGAGCCCGATCCGGACCGCAGGCCGACCGTGACCTTGATGGCCCCGTTCAGGGAGTCGCGGAGGTTCTGCGCCTGGGCGGAGCCCTGCGGTCCCCAGCCGATCACGCCGATCTGGTTCACACCGTCGAACGCCCGGGGAAGCCGGTCGAAGAGGTGCCGGCCGCCGCGGATGATCGCCTCCCGCCGGTCGCCCAGAGTGATGTACTCCTTGTCGAACACGGCGGTTTCAAAATCCATGACCTGGTCCTGCATGTCTCTCTCTCGTCAGATTCGCTGAGGTGCCGGGCACCGCCGATTATCGCTCGGTCCGCCCGGGTGGCTCACGACTCGATGGAGCAGAAATTGAATTGTCCGGCTTGTCGTGAATGCTGGTGAGCCTCGTGACGAGCCAGGGCCGTCAAACGTGGGATGTTAGGATCGATCCGTGGGTCTATCCGCTGTGCGCACCGGACGGGTGTGCGACGAGGTCGTGACGCAGTTCGAGCAGCTGATCGAGAGCGGTGAGTGGCCGCTCGGATCGAAGATCCCGCCCGAGCCCGAGCTCGTTGCGGCCCTCGGGGTCGGTCGCAACAGTGTGCGGGAGGCCGTTCGGGCCCTCGAGCACGCAGGCCTGCTCGAGCCCCGCCGTGGTGACGGTACCTACGTGCGTGCGACCAACGGGCTCCGCGCCGCCATCCTGCGCCGGGCCCGGCGCTCCGCGGCGCTCGACGTGCTCGCGGTACGGACGAGTCTGGAACGCGATGCCGCGGCGGTAGCCGCGCTGCGGCGAACCGACGCGGACCTGGTCGCCATCCGGGGCGCTGCGGCCGCTCGCCGGGCCTCGTGCAACGGCGATGATCGAGCAACATTCGTCGCCGCGGACCTCGCCTTCCATGTTGCTGTCATCGCCGCCACCGGCAACCCCGTGCTCATCGACCTCTACGCCGGGCTCACCGAAGCGCTGGAACGCACGGTCGCCGAGATCGCCGATATCGATCACGACCGGGCCGCTTCCCCCGGCCATGACGAACTCGCGGCTGCGATCGCCGCATCCGACCCTGCGGCGGCCCGCGCGGCGGCAGACAGCTACCTCGAGGCCGCCCGGCAGCTTGTCGAGGGGAGCCGGTGAACGCCGCCATCACCGCGGCGTCCCGGCCACGCCTGTCCGCGCGCATGACCTCGTTGTGGATCGGCGTCGCCATCGTGCTGGTCGCGGCGAACCTGCGGCCCGCTGTCGTCGGGGTCGCCCCGGTGCTGTCGGAGATCACGGCGGCTGAGGGGCTGTCGAGCACGGCGGCCGGGGTGCTGAGTGCATTGCCCGTGTTCTGCTTCGGCCTGTTCGCGCCTGCGGCTCCCTGGCTGGCGCGGCGGTTCGGCATCGAGCGCACGGTCCTCGGCGCGCTGGTGCTGCTCTGCATGGGCTTCGCCGTCCGCTCGGTGGGCCCCGTGGCGCTGCTCTTCGTCGGCAACGTGCTGGCCGGCGCGGCGATCGCCACCGGCAACGTGTTGCTCCCGGCCCTGATCAAACGGGACTTCTCCCACCGCACCGGCGTGATGACGGGGCTGTACACGATGGCTGTCTCGGCCGGTGGTGCGCTGGCCGCCGGGATCACGGTGCCGGTGGCGCAGGCGGCGGGCCTGAACTGGCGCGGCGCGCTCGCCCTGTGGGGCCTGTTCGCTCTCGTCGCGTTGGTGTTCTGGCTCCCGCAGACACGGCGGGTCCACCGCATCGGTTCGACGGGAGGGGTGGGCGGGCTCTGGCGCGACGGGCTGGCCTGGCAGGTCACGGCGTTCATGGGTCTGCAGTCGCTCGGTTACTACGCCGTCGCGGCGTGGATCCCCGCCGTGTTCGTGGGCCGCGGGTTCAGCGTGGAGGCGGCAGGGTGGCTGCTGTCGCTGGCCAGCTTCGTCGGCATCATCGGGTCCATGGTCGCGCCGATGCTCGCCGCGCGGTACCGCAGGCAGCGGGCGGTCGCCCTCGTCATCACGGGCGTCTCGGCGTTCGGCCTGGTCGGCGTCACCACGCTGCCCGGTGCCGAGATTCCGTCGATGGCGCTGCTCGGCCTCGGGCAGGGTGCCGCGATCGGGCTCGCCCTGACGCTGGTGGCACTTCGCTCCCCCGACGCCCCGCACACCTCGCAGCTGTCCGGGATGGCTCAGAGCGTCGGCTACATGCTCGCCGCGGTGGGCCCGTTCCTCGTCGGCGTGGTGCACGACGCCACCGACTCGTGGACGATCCCGCTCCTGCTGCTGGTCGTACTGTTCGTGCCGCAGGGCGTTGTCGGAGTCCTCGCCGGCCGCGATCTGCTGGTCGGACGGAAACGGGCGCCGCAGCGGCCGTAACGGACCTGTTCACGTCGTCGTTGGTGGTTTTGTCGGTGTCGCCCCCTACGCTGCCCGCACGGGCGCGAAGCCACACGCGCGAGGAGAGGGGACCCCGGATGAGTGATCTCGCCACCGAAGATGTTGCCCCACCCACAACGTGGGAGCAGCATCGGGTGGAGCTCACGGCGTACTGCTACCGCATGCTGGGTTCGTCGGCCGACGCCGAGGATGCGGTGCAGGACACGATGGTGCGTGCGTGGCGGTCGTTCGACCGTTTCGAGGGTCGCTCCTCCGTGCGTTCCTGGCTGTACAAGATCGCCACGAACGTCTGCCTCACCATGCTGGACGGCCGCAAGCGGCGGGCCCGCCCGATGGACTTCGGGCAGGCGGGGTCAGCGGAGGCGCCGCTCGACCCTCCCACGAGCGAGATCTCGTGGCTCGAGCCCATCCCCGACGCCCGCGTCCTGCCCACCGCGGCCGATCCCGCGGAGCTGGCGGTGTCCCGGGAGTCCGTCCGGCTCGCGTTCGTGGCGGCCCTGCAGCACCTGCCCGCGCGTCAGCGTGCGGTACTGATCCTGCGCGAGGTGCTGCAGTGGAGGGCGTCCGAGGTCGCGGAGCTGCTCGGCACCACGGTCGCCTCGGTCAACAGCGCCCTGCAGCGAGCCCGGGCCACCCTCGCCGAGAACGACCTCGACAACCCCGCGCCGGTCGACGAGATGGACGACGACCATCGCGCGCTCCTGTCGCGCTACGCGGAGGCGTTCGAGCGGTACGACATCGCCGAGCTCGTCACGCTGCTGCACGACGACGCCATCCTCAACATGCCGCCCTTCACGTTGTGGCTGCAAGGCCCCCAGGAGATCAGCACGTTCTGGACCGGCCACGGAATCGGCTGCGCGGGGTCGCGGTTGGTGTGGCTCGAGGCCAACGGGCAGCCGTCGTTCGGCCAGTACCGGCGTGATCCCGACGGAGACGGCTACTTCGGGTGGGCCGTGCAGGTGCTGGAGATCGACCAGGGCCGCATCCGCGGGTACACCTCGTTCCTCGACGTGGAGACGCTGTTCCCGATGTTCGGGCTCCCGCTGCGGCTCGGCGCGGATGGCGAACCCGTCTCGACCTGAGCCGCCGCGCCGCTCAGTTCTGCGAGGAGCGGGCCCACAGATTGATCCCGGCGTCCACGGCGTGCTGGTCGATGCGGTCCAGCTCGTCGCTGGTGAAGTCGAGGTTGGCGAGCGCGCCGAGGCTGTCGTCGAGCTGGCCGACGCTGCTGGCCCCGATGACCAGCGACGTCATCCGTGGGTCGCGCAGGGCCCAGGCCAGCGCCATCTGCGCGAGCGACTGGCCGCGCGTCGCCGCCATCTCGTTGAGGGCGCGCACGTGGGCGATGGTCTTCTCGGTGAGCAGGTCGGGTGAGAGCGACTTGCCTTGTGCCGCGCGCGAGTCGCCCGGCACACCGTTGAGGTACTTGCTGGTGAGCATCCCCTGCGCGAGCGGTGAGAATGCGATGCACCCGACGCCCGTCTCCCCGAGCACGTCGAGCAGGTCCTCCTCGATCCAGCGGTTGAGCATCGAGTACGACGGCTGGTGGATCAGCAGTGGGGTGCCGAGCTCGCGCAGGATCGCGGCTGCTTCCCGGGTGCGCTCGCCGCTGTAGGAGGAGATGCCGGCGTAGAGCGCCTTCCCGGAACGCACGGCGGTGTCGAGCGCCCCCATCGTCTCCTCGAGCGGAGTGGTGGGGTCGAAGCGGTGGCTGTAGAAGATGTCGACGTAGTCCACGCCCATCCGCGCCAGCGACTGGTCGAGGCTCGCCAGCAGGTACTTCCGGGATCCCCCACCCTGGCCGTAGGGGCCGGGCCACATGTCGTACCCGGCCTTCGTGGAGAGGATCAGCTCGTCGCGGTACGGGCGGAAGTCCTGGGCGAAGATCGTGCCGAAGTTGCGCTCGGCGCTGCCGTAGGGGGGTCCGTAGTTGTTGGCGAGGTCGAAGTGGGTGATCCCCCGGTCGAATGCGCGCCGCAGGATCGCCCGCTGCGTCTCGAGCGGTTTGTCGTCGCCGAAGTTGTGCCAGAGCCCGAGGGAGATCGCGGGGAGGTCCAGCCCGCTGCGTCCGCAGCGACGGAAGGTGGACTCGTAACGGTCGGGCGCGGCGAGGTAGGTCACGGCATCATCCTGCCCCGCGGGTCACCGATCGACGCGGTCATCCCCGCCGACACCGGGCACCGCTGCGTCACCGAAGGCCGTGACGAGCGCCTGGAGGCATTCCTGTCCCCCGGCACGGGCCAGGAGCAGGTGGCCCCGGTACCTCCACCGGCGGGTCGAGCGGCCGGGCGACCACGCCGACCGCGCTCCCTGTACATCCGAGGACGACCGTGGCGGTCCGTTCCCCAAGCCGATCTCCACGGTGCGCAGCCCGCGGCCGCGGGAGCGGGCTTCTCACCAGGGCGATGTCGAGCGCACCCGCCCGGAGGGCGCTGCAGTGATCCCGCCCGAGCCGTCGGCGAGGACCACGGAGAGCTCGGGGGTGTGGGCACGCATCCGGGCCACGCCTCGGCGTACCCGTTCGCCCAGGCCCGGGCTGGTGCCCAGACGCAGCGTGGCGGCATGACCCGCGGCCAGCTCGCCGGCGACCGCGTGCACCCGGTCGATCGCGGCGAGCGCGGATCGCGCCTCGACGAGCAGCCGCTCACCGTCGCCGGTGAGCGCCACGCGGCGGGAGGTGCGCTCGAGCAGCCGCACTCCGAGCTCACGCTCCAGCCGTCCGACCTGTTGGCTCACCGCCGGCTGCGCAACGGCGAGCCGCTCCGCCGCCCTCCGAAATGCAGCTCCACGGCCACGGTGACGAAGTAGCGAAGCCGACGGACCTCCACCGGCACCCCATCCACCCGTGACCGATCACGATGTCGCCACGGCGCAGCGGATCGGGCGGGGCACGGCGGTCGCGCTCACGTGGCCGCACCACCCGCTGGCCCTCGCCGCGCAGCCCTCACCACACAGGCGGCGGTGGGCGGCCGGCTCACGCCCGGTGTCGGGCCGAGCCACCAGGTCATCGTCGAGCGCCGCTACGGCTACCCGTGGACACGCCCGGGGCAGCACGTCGCGGACCAGCTGGCCGTGCTCGGCCCGGCGCCGCGAGGCGAGGCCGTCGACGTCCGGACCGCGACCGTCGCAGGCCGGGTGGAGGTGCCGGACATGGCCCGGCCGCCGCTCCTGCTTGCCGCGCACGGCCCGCGGATGCTGCGGCTGGCCGGTGAGAGGGCCGATGGGGTGATCACCACGTGGTCGGGCCCGCGCGGGCTCACGGAGTATGTCGTTCCGCAGGTCCGCGCGGCGGCGGCAGGAAGACCCGACCCCCGGGTCGTGGTCGGGGTGTTCGCAAGCCTGACCCACGACCCGGACGCCGCGCGCGCATCCGTGGCCGAGAACTTCGGCGTAGCTGCCGAGCTACCGCCGGTCGCTGGATCGGGAGGGCTTCTCCGGCCCCGCGGACATCGTTGTCGCCGGTGCCGAGGCCGAGATCGAGAAGGTGGTGCGGCGCTTCGCCGACGCGGGTGCCGCAGAGATCCAGCTGTGCCCGGTGGGGCCACCTGCCGAACGGGCCCGCACGGTGGCGTTCTTCGCCGAGCTCGCACGCGGAGAGCTGCGGGCGTAGCGGCCCGGTGTGGTGCCGACCAGGCGGGCGAAATGCCGATGCAGGTGTGCCTGGTCGTGGAACCCGACGGCGATCGCGACGTCGGCGGTCGGCTCGCCGTCGAGGAGGCGACGACGGGCGGCTTCGATCCGCCGGCCGGTGAGGTAGCGATGTGGCGGGAGCCCGTAGGT
>DASYES010000713.1:0-3496 GCA_036498885.1 Pseudonocardia sp. | reverse complement strand
TCTTCACGGAGAAGTGTTTCTACACCGTCACCACCGCAGACAATTACCGCGAGGGGCTTCCGGCGGGGCTGATCTGGGCCGACAGCCGTGGAATGCTCGTCGACCGCGTCACGGCGCTGCGCGAGGCGAACATCTACGAGCGGCACTCCTACCGCCACATCCTCGGCCAGCCCTTCCTCCTCGATGACGGCCCCGACGGCGGTGACGAGGTCCGCAGCGAGACGTCGTTCCTCGTCGTGCGGATCATGCGTGACGGCGCCAGCGACCTGTTCGCCTCCGGTCGCTACCTCGACCGGTACGTGTTCGACGGTGATCGGCCTGCGCTGTTCGAGCGGGTGGTGGTCTGCGACAGCTCGCGCATCGACACACTCCTGGCGCTACCGCTGTGAGCCGCGTACTGCTCAGCGTCGGCGACCCGAACGGGATCGGGCCCGAGATCGCGGTGAAGGCCGCCGTCGCGCTTGCGGGTGAGCCGCACCTCGCGCCCGTGCTCGTCGCGGACCCGTACGTCGTCGCACCGTGGGTGCAGCAGTCCGGGCTGCGGCTGCGCGAGATCGACGCTCCGGCAGTCCCCGACGCCGACGCGGTGGACCTCCTGCCGGTCGAGGCCCTTCCTGACGGCGAGCTGCTCCCCGGCACGGTCAGCGCGGAGGCGGGCGCCGCAACCGTCGCCTATCTGCGCGCGGCCGTCGGCGCAGTGCAGGCGGGGATCGGGCGCGCGATCGTGGCCTGCCCCCACTCGGAGACCGCGGTGAACGCGGCGGGCATCCCTTTCGCGGGCTACCCGGGTCTGCTCGCCGACCTGGCGTGCGTGCCGAAGGACCACGTCTTCCTCATGCTGGTCGGCGGTGGTCTGCGAATCGTGCACGCGACCCTGCACGAGCGGCTGGGTGACGCGCTCGATCGACTCACGACTCCGCTGGTCACGGCCGCCGCGAGCGCCGCCGTCGGCTACCTGGAGAGGACCGGCGTCGTCAGCCCGCGGATCGGCGTCTTCGGCATCAACCCGCATGCCGGAGAGGGTGGCCTGTTCGGGCGCGACGACGACCGCGTCACGGTTCCGGCGGTGGCGGCGCTACGCGACCGGGGGACCGAAGCGGTAGGGCCGCTCGGGGCAGACCTGATGCTCGGCCCCGACCGGCGCTCCGAGTTCGACGCCTTCGTCGCGATGTACCACGACCAGGGCCACGTCCCCGTCAAGCTCCTGGCGGGCCGCACCGCGTCGGCGCTGGCTGTCGGCGCCGGCATCATCTTCTCGAGCGTCGGTCACGGTGCCGCGTTCGACATCGCTGGCAGGGGCGTCGCCGATCCCGATGCGGTGCTGCGCGCCGTGCGGCTGGTCGGAGGCCGCCACGAGGAGGTCCCGGCGTGAGCCACGACGTCCGGGTCGCCGGAAGCGAGATCGTCTTCGGGTGCGAGCCCGGCGAGACCGTGCTCGACGCGGCCGAGCGCGCGGGCTACGCAGTGCCCTACTCCTGCCGCAAGGGGGTGTGCTCGACGTGCGAGGGCGGTCTCACCGCGGGTACGTGCGAGGTCAGGGGCCGTGGCACGGTCGAAGGCCCCGCAACGGGCGTGCTCCTGTGCCAGACCCGGCCGGTCTCGAGCGTCGAGATCGCCCCGCAGCGCATCGTCAGTAGCGAGCCACCTGCCCGGCGAACCGTCGAGGCGAAGGTCCACAAGATCACGACGGCTGCACCCGACGTCGCCGCGGTCGCCCTGCGTTTCCCGGCGGGGGTCCGCATCAAGTTCCGGGCGGGGCAGTACCTGACCGTGCGCCTGCCTGGCGGCGACACGCGCAACTACTCGATGGCGAACCCGCCCCACCAGAACGACGGGGCACTGCTGCACGTCCGGCGCGTGCCGGGCGGCCGGTTCTCGGGCGAGCTGCTCGACGGGCTCACGAAGGGCGACACCCTCACCGTCGAGTTGCCGTTCGGCGAGTTCGCCCTCGACCACGACTCCGACCGGCCGGTGGTGCTCGTCGCGACCGGCACCGGGTTCGCCCCGGTGAAGTCGATGGTGGAGGACCAGATCAAGCGGAGTGGTGACCGGCGCCTGCACCTCTACTGGGGAGCTCGTTCCCGCGAGGACCTCTACCTCGCCGAGCTGCCCGACCGATGGGCGGAGAGGTACGAGTGGTTCTCCTTCACCCCGGTGCTCTCCCGACCCGATCCGGCGTGGTCCGGACGGTCGGGGTACGTGCACCGCGCGGTGCTCGCCGACCGCGCCGACCTCAAATCCCATGACGTCTACGCGTGCGGCAACCCCGATATGACGGCCGCTGCACGTACGGATTTCGCCGCGGCCGGGCTCGATCCCGATCGCTTCTTCTGCGACGCGTTCGTCGCCTCCGGCGACGCCCAGCCCATCACCGGCTGATTCCCGTTCCCACCACATCCAGGGGTCAGCCATGACCCCGGAGCGAGGTCAACGATGTCCCTCGACCCATCCACCCTGCGGCTACCCGGTTTCGTCGACGAGCGCCGCGTGAGCCGGTTCCAGTACGGAGTGATCACCCTGTGCGGGTTGGTCATGTTCCTCGACGGGTTCGACACCCAGGCGATCAGCTACATGGCTCCGCACATCGCCAAGGAATGGGGCCTGTCCACCGCAGTGCTCGGCCCGATCTTCTCCTCGGCCCTGGTCGGCCTGATGATCGGCTACCTGGTGCTGTCGCCGCTGTCGGACCGGTTCGGCCACAAGCGCGTCATCGTCGCTGCAGTGGCCGGGTTCGCGGTGTGCACGCTCGTGGCGGTCTGGTCCGCGGGCGTCACCGAGCTGATGGTCCTGCGCTTCCTCACCGGGCTCGGGCTCGGCGCCGCCGCGCCGAGCTGCGTCGCGATGACCGGCGAGTTCAGCCCGAAGCGCCTGCGCGCGACCTTCGTCCTGGCCATCTACTGCGGGTTCTCCCTCGGCTTCGTGGTCGCGGGGCTGGTCGCGGGCTGGCTGATCCCGATCCACGGATGGCGCTCGATGTTCTGGGTAGGGGCGATCGCCCCGCTCGTCCTCCTACCGCTGCTGCTGCGTTTTCTGCCCGAGTCGCCGGTCTTCATGATCCGCCGCGGCCAGGATCCGCAGCGCGTCCATCAGGTCTTCCGGCGCATCGACCCCACGCTCGCGCCGTCGGAGGCCCCGCGGTTCGACGTCGCAGGTGAGGACTCGGGGAAGCGCGCCGCTCTGAGCAGCCTGTTCACCCGGGACCGTGTGCTCGGCACCGCCCTGCTCTGGTTCGTCTTCGCGATCAATCTCGCCGAGTTCTACGCACTGCAGAGCTGGTTGCCGACGATCCTCCAGGGACTCGACTACGACATGAGCGTGGTGGTCACCACCACGACGCTCACGACCGTCGGTGGGATCGCGGCGGCGTTCATCACCGGGCCCGCGATGGACAGGATCGGTGCCTACCGCACGCTGGGCGTGTTCTACCTCGCGGGAGCCGTGTTCGTCGCCGCGACCGGGATCGCGTTCGGCGCCCCGCTGTGGGTGCTGATGATCG
>DASYES010000712.1:0-4992 GCA_036498885.1 Pseudonocardia sp. | reverse complement strand
GCGCCCGCGCGCCCGCGCCGGGTCGGGGCCCACATGTCCGTGCGGCGCGCCGTCCCCGCCGGTCATGAGTGCCGCCTCCCGAGGAACGATGCGGCAACGGCCACCGCGAGGCCGGCGGCGGCCGTGGCCGCGCGCTTCCACATCTCGGGCAGGTCGCGAGTGGTCACGACCGGGTCCGGCGGCAACCCGTAGGTCTCCGGCTCGTCGAGCAGCAGGAAGAACGCACCGTCGCCGCCCACGCCGTCGTGGGGGTCACGGCCGTACAACCGAGCCTCCGGGACGCCGTCGCGGTGCAGCTGGGCCAGCCTGCTGTCGGCGCGCTCCCTGAGCTCGTCGAGGGGCCCGAATTGGATCGACTCGGTGGGGCAGGCCTGCGCGCAGGCCGGCGTCAACCCGTCCTTCGTCCGGTCGTAGCAGAGCGTGCACTTGAACGCCCGCCCGTCACCGGGGCGGATGTCGATCACGCCGTACGGGCAGGCCGGCACGCAGTAGCCGCACCCGTTGCACACGTCGGGCTGCACGACGACGGTCTCGAACTCGGTGCGGAAGAGCGCGCCGGTCGGGCACACGTCCAGGCAGGCGGCGTGCGTGCAGTGCTTGCACACGTCGGAGGACATGAGCCAGCGGACGTCGTCCTGCTGTGCCCGGCCGGTGCGGGGCGTCGCCTCGATGAACGCCACGTGCCGCCACGTCGACGACCCGAGCGCTCCGGTGTTGTCGTACGACATGCCGAGCAGGTCGATGTCGTGCAGCTCCGCGAACTCAGCCGGGTTGCTCCCGGACGGGCCCGGGTCGGCGGGGACCGCATTCCACTCCTTGCACGCCACCTCGCACGCCTTGCAGCCGATGCAGACCGAGGTGTCGGTGAAGAACCCGAGCCGCGGTGGCCGCTCACCGGGCATGCCGAGGTACGCGGCCCGCTCCGACTGCCCGGTCACCGGCGTCGTGTACGGAGTGCCGACGTTGCGTGCGCGAGCCGTCCGCCCGCTGGTGCCGGGTATCTCGGGCCCGTGGGCCCCGTCCGCGTCGGTCCGTTGCTGGGTCACCGCCCTGCCTCCCTCCGCGCGCGCCGCGTGGGTCCCCGCGATCGCCCGCCGGCCGGCGGCGCCGGCCCGACTCGGTGGCCGCGCGGTGTCACTGTTCGATCCCCGCTCGGCGCCGGTGGTCCTCCACGAGCGCGAGCAGACCGCGGCCACGCGGTCGTCGACCAGGCCGGATGTCGCAGGTGAGCACCTTGGACTCCTGGATGTGGACGTTGGGGTCGAGTGCGATCGACAGCAGGTCGTTGGCGCTGTCCCCGGTGGCGAGCCCGTTGTGGCCGAAGTGCCAGGGGACGCCGATCTGGTGCGTCTCCCGGTCCTCGACGCGCAGCGGGGTCATCCGCTCGGTCACGAGCACCTTCAGCTCGATCGCGCTACGGGCCGTGATCACCGTGGCCCAGCCGAGGTGGGTCAGGCCGCGCTCCCGGGCGAGTTCGGGAGAGACCTCGCAGAACGCCTGGGGCTGCAGCTCCGCGAGGTAGGGCAGGTGCCGGCTCATGCCGCCCGCCGTGTGGTGCTCGGTGAGGCGGTAGGTGGTCAGCACGTACGGATAGACCTCGGAGCCGATCGGGTGGTACCTGTTGAGCGGCTCGTCGTAGAGAATGGCCGCGGGGTTGCGTGTCCGCTCCGGGTGCAGCAGGTTGCGGTGCGGTGTCTCCGTGGGTTCGTAGTGCGTGGGCAGCGGCCCGTCGACCAGCCCGGCGGGCGCGTACAACCACGCCTTCCCGTCGGTCTGCATGATGAAGGGGTCGTCGCCGGCCAGCGCGGCCGCGGCCGTCGCACCCAGCGGCGGGACGTGGTCAGGGGCGGTACCGAGCGGGAAGTCCGGGACGTCGTAACCGGTCCACCGCTCGCCGTCCCACCACACCAGTGCCTTGTGCTCGCTCCACGGCCTGCCCTCGCGGTCGGCCGAGGCGCGGTTGTAGAGCTGTCGCCGGTTCGCCGGCCACGCCCAGCCCCACTCGGCGGCCACCCAGTTCTGCTCCGACGCGGGCTTGCGCCGAGCCGCCTGGTTGACCCCGTCGGCGAAGACGCCGCAGTAGATCCAGCAGCCGCACCTGGTCGAGCCGTCGCCGCGCAGCTGCGTGGACCCGGAGAGCAGCTCCCCGTCCGGCCCGTAACCGTTGATCTCGCGCAGCACGTCGGCCGCCGATGGGTCCGCCGTCGGGCCATTCGTCTCGTAGTTCCAGGTCAGAGCCCTGATCGGGGCATCCCGTGGATCATCCGAGGCGGCCAGCCGCTCCTTGATGATCCGGCCGAGGTGGTAGAAGAACCACAGGTCGCTGCGAGCGTCACCGGGCGGTTCGACGGCCTTGTGCCGCCACTGCAGCAGGCGCTGCGTGTTCGTGAACGTGCCCTCTTTCTCCGCGTGGTTGGCCGCCGGCAGGAAGAACACCTCGGTGTCGATGTCTTCGGTGCGCAGCTCCCCGGTCTCGATCTCGGGCGAGTTCTTCCAGAACGTCGCGGTCTCGACGCAGGCGAAGTCCCGGACCACCAACCACTTCGCCTTCGCCAGGCCGCGCCGCTGTACCCGGGCGTTCGCGCTGCCGACAGCCGGGTTCTCCCCCGCCACGATGTAGCCGGGCACCTTCCCGTCGGCCATGTCGAGCACGGTGCGGTAGTTGTTGTGATCTCCGGTCAGCCGCGGCAGCCAGTCGAACCCGTAGTCGTTGTCGGCGGTGGCTGCGTCGCCGTACCAGGCCTTGAGCAGGCTCACGATGTAGTGGGGCATGTCGCCCCAGAACCCGGCGACGCCCGCGTCCGGGGCGATGTAGTCGGCGAGCGATGCTCCGAGCGGCCCCGCCGGCATCGGCAGGTAGCCGGGCAGGATGTTGAACAGCGTCGGGATGTCCGTCGAGCCCTGGATCGACGCGTGCCCGCGCAGCGCCATGATCCCGCCGCCCGGCCTGCCGATGTTGCCGAGCAGCGCCTGCAGGATCGAGGCGGCACGGATGTACTGCACGCCGACGGTGTGCTGGGTCCAGCCGACGGCGTAGGCCCAGCTCGTCGTGCGTTCGCGGCCGCTGTTCTCCGTAATGGCCCTGGCGACTTCGAGGAACGTGTCGCGCGGAACCCCGCACACCTGCTCGACGAACTCGGGGGTGTACCTGGCGTAGTGCCGTTTGAGGATCTGGAAGACGCAGCGCGGGTGCTGCAGCGTCTCGTCCCGCGGCGGTTTCGTCGCAACCGACGGGCCGCCGGAACCGTACTTGTCGCCACCGGCCGTCATCTTGTGCTGGTGACCGCCTTGCTGGACCTGATCGCCCGACCCGCGCCCGGCTGCGTCGGCGGTCTCGTACGCCCACGAGTCGACGTCGTAGCAGGTCCGGTCCGGGTCCCAGCCGCTGAACACCCCGTCGAGGTCCTCGGTGTCGGCGTAGTCCGCGTTGATGATCGCCCCCGCGTTGGTATATGCGACGACGTACTCGCGGAACTCCTTCCCCTCGCTCAGGACATAGTTGATCAGACCACCGAGCAGTGCGATGTCAGTGCCGGCGCGCAGCCCGACGTGCAGGTCGGCGAGCGCGCTGGTGCGGGTGTACCGGGGATCGATGTGGATCACCTTCGCGCCGCGCAGCTTCGCGTCCATGACGAACTGGAAACCGACGGGATGGCACTCGGCGAAGTTCGAACCCTGGATGACGATGCAGTCGCTCCTCGCGAGGTCCTGCTGGAACGTCGTGGCGCCACCGCGACCGAACGAAGCCCCCAGACCGGGGACGGTCGAGCTGTGTCAAAGCCGGGCCTGGTTCTCGACCTGGATCGCCCCGAGCGCCGTGTACAGCTTCTTGATGAGGTAGTTCTCCTCGTCGTCGAGCGTCGCGCCGCCGAGGTGGGCGATCCCCAGCGTGCGCCGCAGCGGTCGGCCCTCGTCGTCGGTGTCCTGCCAGGTCCTCCGGCGCGTCTCGAGCACACGGTCGGCGATCATCTCCATCGCCGTGGCCAGATCGAGGTCTTCCCACTCCGCGCCGCCGGGACGCCTGTACCGCACGGTGGTCACGCGGTCGGGCATGAGCACGAGCTGCTTGCTGGCCGCGCCCTTCGGGCAGAGCTTGCCCACCGAGATCGGCGAGTCCGGGTCACCCTCGATCTGGGTGACCTGTTCGTCCTTCACGTAGATGCGCTGGCCGCAGCCGACGGCGCAGTACGGGCAGATCGACCGGACGACCCGGTCCGCCTCCGCGGTCCGCGGGCGGAGGTGCTCGCTGCGCGACGAACGCGCGGCCTCGCCGCGTGCTGTCCGGTCCGGTCCCGTCGCCTGCCGGACGACGGGCCAACTCTCGATCCACTGTCGCATTCTCACGGGTGATCATCCTCGGCGCGAAGGCCTCGAGCAGAGGCGGAAACGGAGCACATCCGCCTGGCCACGGTGCACAACTGCTCAGTTCGACGACCGCGCGAGCCATCGGAAACCGAGACCCGCGGGGTCCTGGACGCTAGCGCACAGAGCCGCCGGAGACCAGCGTGGTTGCAGTCCGCATCGTCGTCGGACGACCGAAACCGATCTCGTCCCGGTCGCGTCCGCCTCAATGTCGGCACGGTCGAAGCCGAGTCGATCGCTGAGGCGGACGCCGCTTTCACCCCGCACAGCACGAGATACAACCCGGGACCGCCTTGCCCATCTACACCCCGCTGCGGACCGGCGCTCGCTCCGTCCTGCTGAATTCCTTGGTCGGGGCCGCCGGGACCGGCGGTGCGCGAACGAGCGCGGGTGAGGTCGTGCCGCCACTGCGGTCAGTCAGGTGGCTCCGGGCTGACCGGCGACCGGGCGGCAGGGATTCGCCGATGCGCCCGCGTCGTGAAGCGACGGTGCAGGTAGGCCCGGTCGATCGAGGTATTCGGCGACGTACCGCGTTCTTCGCCGAAGGCTGAGTGTGAGCCGCATAGCGCCTGGTGGCCGACGTCGAGCGCAACTACCGTCTCGGTATGAGCGTCCCAACACGGACGGACC
>DASYES010000711.1:0-1696 GCA_036498885.1 Pseudonocardia sp. | reverse complement strand
TGAGGGACGAACCCGATCTTGCTGCCCCGCACCCGGCGCAGCTGCTCACGGCGCAGCCCCATGAGGTCGACGCCGTTGAGCACCACCGAGCCCGCCACGATCCGGCCCGCCGTCTCGGGGATCATGCGGGTGATCGACAGCGCGGTGGCACTCTTGCCGCAGCCGGACTCGCCGACCAGCCCCAGCGTGGCGCCGGGCTCGACATCGAAGCTGACCTCGTCGACCGCACGCACCGTCTTGGAGCCGGACCTGTAATCCGTGGTCAGCCCCCGGACCGAGAGCGTGACGTCAGCCATGGCTCGACTGCTCCAGGACGGGTGGCCTTCGGTGGGACCACGGGCGGCGCAGCTCCAGCTCCGCCGCGACCCGGAACAGGAGGTCTTCGCGACGCCGCGGCGCGACGATCTGTAGCCCGACGGGCAGCCCGTCAGCGGTCCAGCCGGCCGGTACCGACAGCGACGGGAGCCCGGTGACCGTGATCGCGTAGCAGGAGATGCACGCGTCGTTGGTGTCAGCGGACGGACGCCCGTCGATCACCGGCGGGTAGGGCTGCTCGACTGGGAAGGCCGGGAACTGGGTCGTCACGGTGAGCAGCAGGTCGTGAGACTCGAAGAAGTCGGTCAGCGACTGCCACAGCCTGCTGCGCGCGGCCTCGGCCACGGCGACGTCGCGGGCGGAGTACGTGTCCGCGCGCTGCAGGTAGTCGGTGACGAAACCGTTGTCGACGCTCGCGAGCGGTGCCGTGTACGAGCTCTCGGCGACCTGCCGCACCGTCCGCAGCGGGTCGATGATCGTGCGGGCCTCCGACAGGTCCGGGCAGGCGTCCTCGACGAACAGCCCCGCCTCCGCCAGCACACCCACGGCCTCCCGGCACAGCTGCTGCACCTCGGGCTCGACCGCTGCCAGCCCGAGATCGGGGCTCCAGCCGGCCCGCAGCCGCTGGACGCCGTCGCCCGGCCGACGCTCATAGGCCGGCATGTCGGATGGCGGCACCCGTGGGTCCGGCCCCGCCATCACCTGGAAGAACAGCTCGCAGTCCGCCACCGTGCGGGCGAGCGGCCCGGTGACGCAGTAGGTGTCGTAGACCCAGTCCGACGGCCAGTCGGGGACCCGCCCGGGGGTCGGGCGCAGGCCGACCAGCCCGTTGAGGCTGGCCGGGAGCCGGATCGAGCAGCCGTGGTCGGTCGCGTGCGCGATCGGGCCCAACCCCGAGGCCACCGCGGCAGCCGCACCTCCGCTGGAGCCGCCGGAGCTGCGGCTCGTGTCCCACGGGTTGCGGGTCGCACCGAAGAGCTGGTTGGTGGTGTTGAAGCCGGCCCCGAACTCGGGGGTGTTGGTCTTGGCGAAGACGATGCCGCCGGCGGCCCGGATCCGCTCCACGACAAGGGCGTCCTTGTCGGGGACCCGGTCCGCATAGTGGGTCGACCCGAACGTGGTCCGCAGCCCGGCTGTGTCGGTGAGGTCCTTGATGCTGACCGGTACGCCGAGCAGGGGCAGCTCCCGGGCTGGAGCGGTGTCCACGCGGCGGGCCTCCTCCAGAGCCCGGTCGAAGTCAGTGGTGCAGAGCGCGTTGATCGCTGGGTTCACCCGCTCGGCGCGCTGCGCCACCGCGGTCATGACGTCCTCTGCCCTGAGGTCGCGCGAGCGCACCCGCCTGGCGATCTCGCCCGCTGTCAGGTCACACAGCTCGTCCATG
>DASYES010000710.1:0-4624 GCA_036498885.1 Pseudonocardia sp. | reverse complement strand
TGGGCCGCGTGCCACTGCTCGGTGAGGGCTTCCGCCTCCCGCTGAACCTGATCGAGCTGCTTCGCGGCGTCAGCGGCGTTGGTGGGCGGCGGTGGGGGTGGGGGTGGGGGCTGGGCGCTCGCCGGCCCGGCGCTGAGGATGAGTGCGAGGAGCGAAGCAAGAACGAGGGCTCCGGCCGAGGGCGCAGAACGCCTGCGGAGGGCGGGTCGATGTGTGAGCCACCGGGACTTCCGACCGCGACCGGATGGGGTACGCCGAGGCGACACCACGCGGATGGATCTCCTCTCGCCACCCGCGTGCTCCCCGATCAGGGGCCCCGAACAACCGATCGGACGAGTACGCGGTGACCTTGCGTCGCCATTCCCTGCGAATGGCTGAACCGCCACAAGGTCTCGCGGAGATTACGGAGATCACCAAAGGCGTCCAAACAGAGGGTCACGGCGTGTCACGCGTTCGGGTGACCACCGGCCGAATGCAAAGAGCAACCAAACAGGTTCTACAACAGCGTAATGTCACACAGCGTCACGAGCCGCCTGTCCCTCATCCGGACCAGGGAGCGTTCGGCGCGTAGGAACGGCCACCAACCGCAATCTCGGCACGAGACCTTGATCCGCGAGCACATCGAGGGCCCGCCGTTCTGGTGCGTCGAGTTGCAGTTTGGGCGCGCCGGACGGCAGGTTCTCCGACTCGGATCCGGCCGCTTGCCGGCCGGGCGCACCGAGCAGCACGCCGATCACGCAGTCGCCACAGGCATCGCCGCGAACCGCGCAGCTGTCACAGTCGATGATCATTTCTGCTCCCTCGCCGGTCGGACGTTTCCGATGCCAGCGGACGTTAGGAGCAGCCCCCGACAGTTCCGGTCGACGAATACCGCTTCAGGGTGATGGAGAAGTCGATCGGCGAAGAACGAGAAGAGCCTCAGCCCCGGGCCAACCGGCCCAGAAGGATCGCCGACGGCACGGAATAGGCTCCGCTGCGACGCACGGAGACGACGACCGCGCGGTCCGACGTGGCCACGAGAACGGGTCGCCCCTCCGGCTCCGCCGCCACCAGGTCCCGGATCACGTCGTCGGCCAGCACGCCGACGTCGCTGAACAGGACCCGCACGCCGCGGGACCCGCGATGGGGCGCGGAGACGACGCCCGCACCGTCGAACACGACGGTGATCTCCACACCCGTACGCGCGGCGAGCGCGGCCAGTTGCCCGACCAGCCGCGTGCGCTGGTCGGCCAGTGGCAGCTCGGGGTAGCCCGTCTTGCTGACGTTGTAGCCGTCGACGATCAGGTGCACGGACGGCACGGCGAGCAGCGCGTCGAGGCCGGCGAGCCCGTCGATCGCCGCCCCCCGGTGCGCGGCCTGGGCGCCGGCGACCAGGTCGGCGGGCCGCGGACCACCACCGCCGAGGGCGAGCTCACGGCGCAGCCCCGTCAGCGCCCCGCCGAGGGTGTCGATGAGCAGTTCGAGGCGCACCTCGTCGGCCTTGCGGGCCTCGCGCGCGGCCTGCCGCGCCGCCGCCACCTCGGCTGCCGCGCGGTCGGCGCGCCTGCGCTCCGCCTCGGCCCGGCCGCGCTCACGGTCGCGCTCCGCCCGTGCCGCGGCGAGTTCGTCCTCCGCCGAGCGGCGCAGCTCCGCGACGACCTGCTCGGCCTCCGCACGGGCATCGACCGCCGCGCGGAGGCGCGCGCCCTGGTCCGAGACCCGGCGCCGCAGCTGCTGGTACTCGGCATCGCGCTGTTCCCCTGCTTCCCGTGCCTGCGCACGGGCCTCGGTGAGCTCGCCGCGCAGCCGATCGAGCTCGATGGTGAGCTTGTCCACCCGGGACAGCGCCGCGTCCCGCTCGGCCCGCAGCTCGACCACCTCGCCCCGGCGGGCAGCGGCGGCCACCACGTCGGTGGCAGCGGGGTCGCCGGTCAGCACGGCCGCGGCTGCCGCGGTGAGGGG
This sequence comes from Pseudonocardia sp., assembly GCA_036498885.1. Lineage (GTDB taxonomy): Bacteria > Actinomycetota > Actinomycetes > Mycobacteriales > Pseudonocardiaceae > Pseudonocardia. The sequence continues at coordinate 2,683 of DASYES010000710.1, read as the reverse complement.
GTCGTCCGCGGCGGCGGTGAGCTCCCCGGGCCGGTGCTCCTCCCACCACGCGATGACCGCGGTGCGGAACGCGAGCGAGACGGCCAGCTCGCCGGTGAGGGCCGGGCCGCCGAGCTTCGCGCGCTTGGCCGGGGTGAACCGGGCCAGCCGGCGCAGCGACACGGGGACGTCCGCGACGGGCATCGAGCCCACGGCTGCGGCGGCCGTCTCGGCAAGGCGGGCGCGCACGGCGTCCGGGAGCCGTTCCCAGTTCACCGGCTCGGCCGCGATCGGGTCACCGGCCGACGCCGACAGACCGGCCGCACCGAGCTCGGGCGGCCGGGCGGCATCGTCTGACCCGGACATCGTTCCAGGTTATCCGCGTTCTGCTGGCACCACCCAACGGTGGCGACCCGAACACGCGCAGTGATCCGCAGGTTCTGTCGGTCGGTGCCGCTAGCGTCCGCCGTCGTGCCCGGTTCCGTCTCCCCGCAGCTGTCCTTCGACGAACTCGGCACCCCACTACGCGAGGTCACGTTCGTCGTTCTCGACCTGGAGACCACCGGCGGTTCGGCGAGCACCGACGCGATCACCGAGATCGGTGCGGTGAAGGTGCGCGGCGGCGAGCATGTCGGCGAGCTCGCCACGCTCGTCGATCCCGGCACCGGCGTGCCTCCGGCGATCGTGGCGCTCACCGGCATCACCACCGCGATGATCTCCGGGGCTCCCCGGCTGCCCGCCGTCCTACCCACGGTGCTCGAGTTCCTCCGCGGTTCCGTGCTCGTGGCCCACAACGCGCCCTTCGACGCCGGGTTCCTGCGCGCCGCGTGCGAGCGGCACGGTCTGGTGTGGCCACGCCCACCTGTGCTCTGCACCGCGCGACTTGCCCGTGCCGTCCTCTCGTCCGACGAGGCGCCGAGCGTACGGCTCGGCGCGCTGGCCCAGCTGTTCGGCACCACCACCACGCCCACCCATCGCGCCCTTGCCGACGCCCGTGCCACCGTCGAGGTGCTGCACCGGCTGCTGGAACGGGTGGGCAACCTGGGCGTGCAGAGCCTGGAGGAGCTCATCGGGCTGGCGCGGGAGTCGGCGCCGCACCGGCCCTCGCAGGCGCAGCGGAAGAAGCGGGTGCTGGCGGCTGGGGTGCCGGCGGCGCCCGGGGTGTACCTCTACCGCGGTCCCCGCGACGAGGTGCTCTATGTCGGCACCAGCGGCAACCTGCAGCGGCGGGTGCGCAGCTACTTCACCTCGGGTGAGCGTCGCCGCCGCGTACGCGACATGGTGGCGCTCGCCGAGCGGGTCGACACCGTCGTCTGCGCGCATGCGCTGGAGGCGGCTGTGCGAGAGCTGCGGCTGATCTCGGCACATCAACCGCGCTACAACCGCCGCTCCCGCCGTCCCCATCGCGGGTGGTGGGTCACACCTACCGCCGAGGCGTTTCCGCGGCTCTCGGTGGTCACCAGGCCCCGCGACGGGGCCATGGGCCCGTTCGGCTCCCGGCAGGCGGCCGCCGCGGCGCTCGACTCGGTGCTCGAGGTGGTGCCCCTGCGGCCATGCACTCAGCGCATACCGGCCCGTGGGGCGTCCGCGTCGCCGTGCGTCCTGCACGAACTCGGCAGGTGCGCCGCGCCGTGCGCAGGGCTGCAGACCCCCGAGGAGTACGCCCCCGCTGTCCGCGCGCTGCACGAGCTCATCGACGGCCGGGACGACACGGCGCTCCGCACGATGGCCACGCAGGTCGACGAGCTCGCCGGGCGGGAGCGGTTCGAGGCGGCCGCCCGGGTGCGGGATCGGCTGGCCGGTTTGATCGTGGGGCTCGAACGCGCACAGCGCCTGGCCACCCTCGCTGCGCTGCCCGAGGTGGTCGGCGCACGGCCCGACGGCCGCGGCGGCTGGGAGATCGCAGTGCTGCGGTTCGGCCGGCTGGCCGCCGCCGGCGTGGCCCGCCGGGGCGTCGCGCCCATGCCCGTGATCGACGCGCTGCGGCTCGGCGCCCAGATCGTGCTCGCAGAGCCCGGGCCGCTGCGCGGTGCGCCTGCCGAGGAGGTGCGCCTGCTGCACCGCTGGCTCACGACGGGCGGCACCCGGCTGGTCCACGCCGAACCGCCCTGGGCCGAACCCGCTCACGGCGCGGCGCGCTGGAGTGACTGGGCGGAGCGAGCGCGGCCGATCGAGATCGGGGTGGACTAAGGTCAGCATCAGCCGACCTACCCGAGGAGCCGTCGTGATCACCGCGATCGTCATGGTGCACACCGCCGCCGACCGGATCCCGGAGACCGCGCAGGCCATCGCCGATCTCGAGGGTGTGAGCGAGGTCTACTCCTGCGCGGGCGACGTCGACCTCATCGCGGTGGTCAAGGTCGCCGAGCACGACGAGCTCGCCGACGTGATCGCCGGGCGGCTCAGCAAGATCGAGGGTGTGCGGCGCACCGACACCCACATCGCCTTCCGCTCGTACTCGCGCGCCGACACCGAGGCCACCTTCTCCGTCGGCCTCGACTAGGCCGTGTTGAGGAAGTACTGATCGACGGGCTTCGTGATCCAGATCGTTCCTGGCAAGGCGCCGCTCCGAGCCGTCGTACCTGTGGTGTACTCGGTCGGGGCGGCAACGCCGCCAGGGGCGATCCGGGCGCGAAGACCGCGATCAGGGGCTTTCTCAACACGGCCTAGCGCACCGCCGGCGGGGCCGGCACCGTCAGGTTCG
>DASYES010000709.1:0-2234 GCA_036498885.1 Pseudonocardia sp. | reverse complement strand
ACGTCGACGCGAAGGCCAAGGCGCAGCAGCCCGCCCCGCAGCAGCCTGCCCCGTCGCAGCCCGCCCCGCCGCAGCCCGGGGATGCCTGATGGGAATCCTGCGCGAGCGGCTGGTCAGCGCGGCGTTCGGCACCGGCTGGGGCCTGGTGTGCCGCCTCCCAGAGTCGTGGGCGCGGGCCCTGTTCAACTTCGGCGCCGACGTCGCCTGGCGCAGGCAGGGCCCCGGGGTGCGGGTCCTCGAGGGCAACCTCGTCCGGGTCATCAGAACGAGTGCGGGTGATTCCCTCCCCCCCAGCGAGTTCGGCGCTGAGCTGCGGGCGCTGTCGCGCGAGGTCATGCGCTCCTACGCCCGCTATTACCTGGAGACGTTCCGCCTGCAGATCATCCCGGACGAGCGGGTCCTGTCCGGCATGCACGCGAACATGGACCAGCTCGACCTGACGCTTGAGTACATGAGGAACGGCCGCGGCGTCATCTACGCGCTGCCGCACATGGGCGACTTCGAGCAGGCGGGCCGGTGGGTGGTCCTGGCGGGGGCCGGCTCGTTCACCACGGTCGCCGAGCGGCTTAAGCCGGAGTCGGTCTTCCAGCGGTTCCTCGCGTTCCGCCAGAGCCTGGGGATGGAAGTGCTGCCGACCACAGGCGGCCCGCACCCGTTCGGAGTGATGGCACAGAGGCTGCGCGCGGGAAAGCTAGTCTGCATCGTTGCCGACCGCGACCTGTCCGATACCGGCGTCGAGGTGGACTTCTTCGGCGAGAAGGCGCTGTTCCCGGCCGGCCCGGCGGCCCTCGCGGTGCAGACCGGCGCGGCGCTGATGCCGGTTTCCTGCTCGTTCGTGGGCGAGACCGAATGGGCGGCGCACGTCTACGACGAGATCCCGGTACCGGCCGAAGGCACCCGCAAGGAGAAGGCCGCCGCGATGACCCAGGCCCTCGCCACGGTCTTCGAGCAGGCGATCCGCGAGCACCCGGAAGACTGGCACATGCTGCAGAAGCTGTTCGTCAACGACCTCGACCCGCAGCGGCTGGCCCGCGGCCGCTCGCGCGCCGTGACCGGGAACGGGACCGGAGCATGAGGACTCAGGGGGCGCGCCCGTGCGGATAGGCATCGCGTGCCCGTACTCGTGGGACGTGCCCGGCGGCGTGCAGCAGCACATCAGGGACCTGGCCGAGACGCTCATCGAGCTCGGCCACGACGTCTCGGTCATCGCCCCGGCGGATGACGACCGGCCGCTGCCGCCGTACGTGGTCCCGGCGGGCCGGGCGATTCCCGTCCCGTACAACGGGTCGGTGGCCCGGATGGCGTTCGGCCCGCTGTCGACCCACCGGGTCCGCCGCTGGCTGCGCGAGGGCGACTTCGACGTGCTGCACGTGCACGAGCCTGCCGTGCCGTCGCTGCCGCTGCTCGCCTGCTGGGTGGCGTCCGGCCCGATCGTGGCGACCGTGCACACCGCGATGCGCAAGTCCCGGTGGCTGCTGGCGAGCCAGCCGGTGCTCCGCTCCGCGCTGGAGAAGATCGACGGCAGGATCGCGGTCTCCGAGGCGGCCCGCTCGACGTTCGTCGAGCACCTCGGCGGTGACGCCGTGCTCATCCCGAACGGCGTGACGGTGCGGAGGTACGCCGACGCGAAGCCGCTGCCGGGCTGGCCGGGTGACGGCGGCACAATCGGTTTCCTCGGCCGCATCGACGAGCCGCGCAAAGGTCTTGTCGTCCTGCTGCAGGCGTTCGTGCGCCTCGCCGCGCAACGACCTGGTCTGCAGCTGCTGGTCGCCGGACCCGGTGACGGTGACGAGATCGACGACGTCCTGCCGAAAGAGCTGCGCGACCGCGTGCACGTTCTCGGTCAGCTCAGCGAGGAGGACAAGACGCGCATGCTCGCGTCCGTGGACGTGTTCGTTGCGCCGAACCTCGGCAAGGAAAGCTTCGGCATCGTGCTGCTCGAGGCGATGGCTGCTGGTACGCCGGTGCTCGCGAGCAACATCGAGGCGTTCCGGCGCGTGCTCGACGAGGGCAGAGCAGGTGTGCTCGTGCCCGTCGGTGACGCCGCGGCGCTCGCCGACGCGGTAGCCGACCTGCTCGACCACCCGGCACGACGTCGCGACCTGAGTGCGGCTGCCACGGCCTTGGTCCAGACCTACGACTGGTCGCGCATCGCGCGCCTCGTCGTGCAGGTGTACGAAACGGTCGCTGTCGACGGACTCGGCGTTCAACCGTTGCCGGCCCCGCCCTCAGCG
>DASYES010000708.1:0-17369 GCA_036498885.1 Pseudonocardia sp. | reverse complement strand
GCAAGGTCACGTTCGGTAACGTCTGGGCACTTCTCGTCGACGGCCGTTTCGGACCGGGCCTGCCCCCCGCCGAGCCGTTCCCGATCCCCGTGCACACCGGTGACGTCCGCGTCGACGTGCAGGCCGCGCTCGCGATGCTGGCCCCGTACTGGGGCTACCGGCCGCTGCTCGACATCACCGAGGCCGAGGCCCGCGAACAGCTCGCACGCGCCTCGGTGATGGCCCTGTCCTACGTGGCGCAGTCGGCCCGCGGGATCGGCGTGCCGGCCGTGCCGCAGTCGCGCATCGACCAGTGCAGCACGATCACCGAGCGCTTCATGACGCGCTGGCGCGGGGAGCCGGACCCTGCACACATCAAGGCCGTGGACGCGTACTGGGTGTCGGCGGCCGAGCACGGGATGAACGCCTCCACCTTCACCGCTCGCGTCATCGCGTCCACCGGTGCCGACGTCGCAGCATCGCTGTCGGGCGCGATCGGCGCGATGTCCGGGCCGCTGCACGGCGGAGCCCCCGCCCGGGTGCTGCCGATGCTCGAGGCGGTCGAGCGGTCCGGCGACCCGGAGGGACTGGTGACGGGGATCCTCGACCGCCGCGAGAAGCTCATGGGCTTCGGCCACCGGGTCTACCGTGCCGAGGACCCGCGGGCCCGCGTGCTCCGTCGCACGTGCCAGGAGCTGAACGCCCCGCGTTACGAGGTGGCGGTGGCGCTGGAGCAGGCGGCCCTGAATGAGCTGCGCTCCCGGCGCCCCGACCACCCGATCGAGACCAACGTGGAGTTCTGGGCAGCGGTGATCCTCGACTTCGCCGAGGTGCCGCCGCACATGATGCCTGCGATGTTCACCAGCGCCCGCACTGCCGGATGGTCGGCGCACATCCTGGAGCAGAAGCGCGAGAACAAGCTCGTGCGCCCGTCCGCGCAGTACATCGGCCCCGGTCCGCGCAGGCCGTCCGAGGTCGAGGGCTGGGACGCGATCAAGCACGACTGACAGCCGCGCCGGCCCCGGGTCACGCCGGGGCCGGCACCGGCATCCGGCGCACCAGCAGCGAGAGCACACCGGCCACCACCGCCAGCGCCCCGCCGACGTACCAGGCCATGTCGTACGCGCCCAGCTCGTCGCGCACGATCCCCGCGCCGAGCGCCATCAGGGCGGCCCCCACCTGGTGGGAGGCGAACACCCAGCCGAACACGACGGGCGCGGACGCGCCGAAGAGCTCCCGGCACAGCGCCATGGTTGGCGGGATCGTCGCCACCCAGTCAAGCCCGTAGAAGACGATGAACGCCACCATGTTGGCCTGGATGTCGGGCCCGAACAGCCACGGCAGCGCGAGCAACGAGAGCCCGCGCAGCACGTAGTAGGCGAGCAGCAGCAGCCGGGGATTGACGCGGTCGGTGAGCCAGCCCGACGCGATCGTGCCCGCCACGTCGAAGATCCCGACGAGCGCGAGGAGCCCCGCCGCGGTCGTCTGCGGCATCCCGTGGTCGTGGGCAGCAGGGATGAAGTGCGGCTGGATCAACCCCATCGTCGTGGCGCCGCAGATCATCATCCCCAGTGCGAGGTACCAGAACGGACCCGTCCTGGCCGCGGTGGCCAGCGCCCGCAACGCCAGCCGCGCCGCGCCCGACCGCACCGGGTCCAGGTCGTCGGCCTCGGTGCCGCCATAGGGGGCCACGCCGACGTCGCGCGGCCGATCGCGCAGCAGCCACATCACGAGCGGGGCCACGGCGAGCGCCGCGACCGCCACGGCGAGAGCGGCGGGTCGCCACCCGTACATTGCGGCCAGTTGCGAGACGAGCGGCAGGAACACGAGGCCGCCCGCCGCCCCGCCGGCCGTGAGCACGCCCGAGACGAGCCCGCGGCGGGCGACGAACCACCGCCCGGTCACGGTCGCCACCAACGCGAGCGCCATCGAGCCGGTGCCCAGCCCGACGAGCACACCCCAGCACAGCACGAGCTGCCAGCTCGCCGTCATGAACACGGTGAGACCGCTGCCCGCTGCCACCACGACCAGCGCCACCGTGACCACGGAGCGGATGCCGAAGCGCTCCATCAGTGCGGCCGCGAAGGGCGCCGTCAGCCCGTAGAGGGCCATGTTGACGGCGGCGGCGAGCGAGATCGTCGAGATCGACCAGCCGAACTCCACGTGCAGCGGGTCCATCAGCACGCCAGGGACCGCCCGGAAACCCGCGGCACCGACGAGAGCCAGGAACGTGACGGCCGCGGCCCACCAGGCGGGATGGATGCGACGCGTGCGCGCCGGCGTACTGAGTTCGGTCACGCCGGTAAGGATCAATGCCACATACTCCGGCCGAAAGTGGCCGGATGGCCATCATGTGTAAGGATCCGGCCATGGCCCATCCAGACGGGCAGCCTCGCTCCGGCGCCTGCGTCCACGAGGTCGCCGTGCTCGCACTGCCCACCGTCGTGGCCTTCGAGCTCGGCCTGCCGCATCGGCTGCTCGGCGGGGCCGTCGACGACGACGAGCGCCCGCTCTACCGGGTGCGCGTCGCCACGCTGGACGGCGGGCCGGTGCGCACCTCGGCCGGGTACGAGGTGCTGCCCGAACACGACGCATCGATCTTGCGCGCGGCCGGCTCCGTGGTCGTCCCCGGGATCTACGGCGGCACCGCGCGGGAGCGCGGCGAGCTCGAGCCCGAGCTCGCGGCCGCGCTGCAGGGCCTCGACGCCCGCATGGTGTCCATCTGTACCGGGGCGTTCGTGCTCGCCGCGGCAGGCCTGCTCGACCACCGCCCGGCCACCACGCACTGGATGCACGCCGCGGCGTTCCGGGCGCTGTTCCCGGCGGTGCTGCTCGACCCCGACGTCCTCTACGTCGACGACGGCGACGTGCTGACGTCCGCGGGGAACGCGGCCGGGATCGACCTGTGCCTGCACATCGTGCGCCGTGACCACGGGGCCGCGGTGGCCAACCGCGTGGCGCGGCGCAGCGTGGTGGCACCGTGGCGCGACGGCGGGCAGTCCCAGTTCATGGAGCCGCTCCCCGACCCTGCCGGTCCCGGCACCGCCCCCACCAGGGCGTGGGCCTTGGAGCACCTCGGCACGCCCCTCGGCCTCGCCGACCTGGCCGCGCACGCCTCGATGAGCGTGCGGACGTTCACCCGGCGGTTCCGCGACGAGACCGGACTCAGTCCCGCGCGCTGGCTCGCGACGCAACGGGTGGCGCTCGCACGGCGGCTGTTGGAGACCACCGACCTCCCGGTGGAGCGCGTCGCGGCCGACGCGGGCTTCGGTACGGCGACGTCGCTGCGCCTGCATCTGCACGCCGCCATCGGGGTGGCTCCGCTCGCCTACCGGCGCACCTACCGCGGTGGCGGCGTCGTCCCCCATGGCGATCAGCACAGGTCCGGGCCGGTGTCCCGGCACGATTCCGTGAGTACCCACACCCGGCTCGACACGCCATCGGCTGCGACACTGGAGCGGTGACAGCCTCGACGACAACCGACCTGAAGATCCCCGCCGAGCTCAAGCCCGTTGACGGGCATTTCGGCTGCGGCCCGTCCAAGGTTCGCCCGGAGCAGCTCGCCGCGCTCGCCGACGCCGGCGCCGCTGTGATGGGAACGTCGCACCGGCAGAAGCCGGTGAAGTCGCTGGTCGGGCGCATTCGCGCCGGGCTCGCCGACCTCTTCTCGCTACCGGATGGCTACGAGGTCGTGCTCGGCAACGGCGGCACCACGGCGTTCTGGGACGCCGCGGCATTCGGCCTGGTGCGCGAGCGCGCCCTCCACCTGTCCTACGGCGAGTTCTCGTCGAAGTTCGCCGACTCCACCGGCGGCGCCCCCTTCCTGGGCGAGCCGGTCATCGTCAAGGCGGACGCAGGCAGCGCCCCCGCCCCCACCTCGGACCCGTCGTGCGACCTGCTCGCCTGGGCCCACAACGAGACCTCCACCGGCGTCGCCGTTCCCGTCGTGCGTCCGGACGGCGCCACCGACGGCCAGCTCGTCGCGATCGACGCCACCTCGGGCGCCGGCGGCCTGCCCGTCGACATGCGCAACGCCGACGTGTACTACTTCGCGCCCCAGAAGGGCTTCGCCTCCGACGGCGGGCTGTGGATCGCGCTGATGAGCCCTGCGGCCCTGGAACGGGTCGCCGAGCTCGCGGCCACCGACCGGTGGATCCCGCCCTTCCTGTCGCTCGCCACGGCCGTCGACAACTCGGGCAAGGACCAGACCTACAACACGCCCGCCGTCGCCACCCTGTTCCTGATGGCCGACCAGATCGACTGGATGCTCGGGCTCGGCGGCCTCGACGCCTGCGTCGCCCGCACCGCCGACTCGTCGGGGCGGCTCTACACCTGGGCCGAGAAGTCCTCGTTCGCCACGCCGTTCGTCGCCGACCCGGCGCACCGCTCGCAGGTGGTCGGCACGATCGACTTCGCCGACTCGGTGGACGCGGCGGCGGTCGCCAAGACGCTGCGGGCCAACGGGATCGTCGACACCGAGCCCTACCGCAAGCTCGGACGCAACCAGCTGCGCATCGGCATGTTCCCCGCGGTCGAGCCGGACGACGTGCAGGCCCTCACCTCCTGTATCGACTGGGTCGTCGAGCAGATGGCCTGACCGTCCACCGGTCGCGTCCCGTTTCGATCTCCATCGGTGACACTGGGTAGCCGAAACCGTAATGTCGGATCAGTGCGCCTCTGAGGCGAAAACGTGCAATGCTGCGCGCGGGGGAAGCGCTGACCGGGGCAGCGTCGACGTAAGGCGACGTTGCACCGGCCCGGCGCGCCTCCACCTCAGGTTGCGATTCGGCAACTACCGTCACCCAGACGGGGAGAACGAGAGCGGGGAGGCCGTCGATGCGGGCGCTGCGGGTCGTCGGGATCACCGAGAGCGGCGGTGAGGTCTCCGTCGTTCTTGAAGATCCTGTTCGCCACGAGCGCTTCACCGTACCGGCGGATGAGCAGTTACGTGCTGCCGCACGGGGAGACCTCTCCCGGCTCGGACAGATCGCGATCGAGTTGGAGAGTCAGTTGCGCCCTCGCGAGATCCAGGCCCGCATCCGTGCCGGAGCATCCGTGGAGCAGGTCGCCACGGCCGCAGGAGTGCCGCTGCAGAAGATCGAACGCTTCGCGTATCCGGTGCTGCTGGAACGTTCCCGCACGGCGGAGGTGGCGCAGCGCGCCCATCCGGTGCGCGCCGACGGACCCGACACGCGGATGCTCGGCGACGTCGTGGCGCACACCTTCGGGCTGCGCGGCCAGAACTACGGCGAATCCGAGTGGGACTCCTGGAAGGGCGAGGACGGCCGCTGGGTCGTCGCGCTGTCCTGGCGGGCGGGCCGGTCGGACAACCGCGCGCACTGGACGTTCCAGCCCGGCGCCAACGGCGGCACCGTCACCGCGGTGGACGAGCACGCCAGTGACCTGGTGGAGGGGCTGCCGGCACGGCCGCTGCGCACCGTCGGACCGGTGATCGAGCTCGGCCGCACCGAGGACATCCCGCAGCCGCCTGCGCCCGACCGCACCGAGGAGCTGCGCGCAGCCGCGTCCGACACCGTGCGGGCCGGCGGGCGCATCGACAGCGGACGCGACCACACCGCTTCCGAGACGTCCCGCGCGGCGGAGCGCTCCGTCGCCCGCCCCGCGCCCGAGCCTCGCCGGGCCGCGCCGCCTGCCCAGCGACAGCCACCGGCAGAGCCCCGCACCACTCCCCCGCCGGCAGCTCCTGCCCCGGCGGCGAAGCGCGAGCAGCCCGTTGCACCCGCGCGGTCCGAGAAGCCGGTGGCCGAGCCGGCCACCGAGCAGCCCGCCGCCGAGGAGCCGGCCGCGAGCAGGCCTGCGCCCGAGGCACCCACCACGAGCCGGCGCACCAAGAAGGGCAAGCCGGTGATGCCGTCCTGGGACGAGGTCCTCCTGGGAGTGCGCGGCCAGCGCTGACCGCCTGCCGTTCAGCCCAGCAGCCCCAGCAGCAGCACGAGCCACGCCACCACCAGGCCCGCCGCCGCGCCGATCGCCGGCCAGCGCCAGAACGGCGTGGCCCGCAGCAGGTAGATCGACGGCGCCAGGCCGAGCCCGACGAACAGGTTGGCCGGCACCCACAGCAGCCCGAACGCCTCGGCGAACGCGCGGCTGAGCGCGATGTCGGCGAACGCGACGAGCACCGCGAAGAACGCGGAGACGGCGAGGCCCGTGGCCCAGGGCGTCGGGCCGGTCGGCTCGCCGGACGTCCGCGGGATCGGGCCGGTGGAACCCACCTGGATCGACTCGATATCCCCGGTGATCGGATCGGTGAAGTCCACGGAGCGGCCGAGGTGGTCGGCCACCCGCGACGCCAGCTGACGCCCGCGGCGTTGCAGAAGCTCGAGCTCCCGTGGGCCACCCGAGCGCGTCACCGACACCGCGAACGCCGCCCACTCCCGCAGCGCCTCCTGCAGATCGCGTGGCAACGCAGGGTCGCCCGGCTGTCGTTCCCCGAGTACGACCCGGCCCCCCGCGACGAGCTGCACCGCCTCACCCTACGACCGATCCCACGGCGTGGAAGGCGACGGCGGCCGCGGTAGCGACGTTCAGGGAGTCGACCCCGATGGTCATCGGGATCCGGACCCGCAGGTCCGCCGCGGCGAGCGCCTCGTCCGAGAGACCGGGGCCCTCGGCCCCGAGCAGCAGCGCGACGCGCTCTCCCTGCAGCCCGGACGCCGTGATCGGCACGGCATCGGCCGACGGCGTCAACGCGGCCACCCGCAGGCCCGCCGCCCGCAGCACGGCCAGCGACGCGGGCCAGGGACCGGGCAGCTCGGTGAACGGCACCCGCAGGACGTGTCCCATCGAGACGCGCACGCTGCGCCGGTACAGCGGGTCGGAGCAGCGCGGCCCGAGCAGCACGGCGTCGACGCCGAGCGCGGCCGCGTTGCGGAACAGGGCGCCGAGGTTCTCGTGGTCGTTCACGCCTTCGAGGACCACCACGAGACGTGCGTCGCGCACCAGCCTGGCCGGATCGGGCGGCGCCGCCCGATCCGCCACCGCGAGCACCCCCCGGTTCAGATGGAAGCCGACGACCTCGGCCATCGTCGGGGCGTCGGTGGCGTAGGCCGGGACGTCGAGCCCGGCAAGATCGGCCGCGAGCTCGTCGATCCGCCGCTGCACGCCCAGCAGCGAGCGCACCGGGAACGGTGAGTCGATCATTCGCCGCACCACGACCACCCCTTCGGCGATCACGAGGCCGCGGCCCCCCGGCCGGTCCGGGCGTCGGTCGGCTGACGTGAGGTCCCGGTAGTCATCCGCCCGTGGGTCGCCCGGATCGTCGAGAGGGATAATGGTCGCCACGCTCCGAATCGTCCCAGCCGCGGCGTGTCGGCTCCGTCATCCGGTCGGCCGTAGCGGCGGGTTCACCCACCGTGTCACGGTTGACAACCGCCCGGAGGCGCCCGCCGCCCGAGGACTGCTCGGGTCCGAGCATCGAGACAGCTCCGGCTCGGCCCGGGGGCAGGAGGCACCGCACGCATGGGCCAGGACGTCGACCGGCGAACGTTCAGTCGACGGGACAGACAGCAGTACCGGGCGAAGGTGCAACGCTGCCTCGATGTTCTCGCCCTGATGCTGCGGGAGCACCCGTTCGCCCATGACGAGCCGATGACGGGGATCGAGGTGGAGCTCAACCTCGTCGGCCGCGACTTCGAACCGTCCCTGACCGGCGCTGACGTGCTGGACGCGATCGGGTCGTCGGAGTTCCAATCCGAGCTCGGCCGCTGGAATCTCGAGCTGAACCTGCCTCCCCGGCCGCTTCCCGGCGACCAGTGGCGCCACCTGGAGCACCAGCTCCTCGACGAGCTCGCCATCGCCAGAGCGAAGGCACGGGACTGCGGCGCCCTCCTGGCCGTCATCGGCATCCTCCCCACCCTGGAACGTCGCCACCTCGTGGCCGCCGCCCTGTCGCCCGACGAGCGCTACAAGATGCTCAACGAGCAGATGCTGAACGCCAGGGGCGAGCCGATCCGGCTCGACATCGCAGGCGACGACCCGTCGGGCAAGCACGGGGTGGAACCCGAGCACCTCATCGCCGACTTCGACTCCATCGCCCCCGAAGCGGCCTGCACCTCCATGCAGCTGCACCTGCAGGTGCACCCCGACTCGTTCGCCGGGTACTGGAACGCCGCGCAGTGCTTGGCCGGCGTGCAGCTCGCCGTCGCCGCCAACTCCCCCTTCCTGCTCGGCTCCCGGTTGTGGGCCGAGACGCGGGTGCCGCTGTTCGAGCAGTCCTGCGACGTACGCACGCCCGAGCTGCGCAACCAGGGCGTGCGGCCGAGGGTGTGGTTCGGCGAGCGCTGGATCACCTCGATCCACGACCTCTTCTCGGAGAACGGGCGGTACTTCCCCGCGCTGATGCCCGTCACCGAGGACACCGACCCGATGGCCGAGCTGCACGACGGTCACGTACCCGGCCTCGACGAGCTGCGGCTGCACAACGGCACCATCTGGCGCTGGAACCGGCCCGTGTACGACGTCGCCGACGGGATGCCGCACGTCCGCATCGAGAACCGCGTGCTGCCTGCCGGGCCGACCCCGCTCGACATGGTGGCCAACGCGTTGTTCTTCTACGGGCTGCTGCGTGAGCTCGTGGAGGCCGAGCGACCGCTGTGGAGCTCGATGTCGTTCGAGGCCGCCGAGGAGAACTTCACCACCGCGGCGCGGCACGGCATGGAGGGCCCGCTCTACTGGCCGGGCAGTGGCTGGATCCGTCCCGACGAGCTCGTTCTGCGCAAGCTGCTTCCGCAGGCCGCCGAAGGGCTCCGCCGCTGGGGCGTGAGCGCCGAGGTGAGCGATCGCTACCTCTCGGTGATCGAGCGGCGCTGCGTCCACCGGCGCACCGGGGCGGCCTGGCAGCTCGACACCGTGGCGGCGCTCGAGGCCCGCGGTGCCGACCGGAACACGGCGCTGCGCGGCATGCTCCAGCGCTACCTGGACTCCTCAGCGGCCAACGAGCCGGTGAGCGACTGGCCAATTCCGGCCTGAGCTGCCCGACCGTTCACCATCGCAAAGCCCTTTCCCGTTCCGCCTCGCGGCGCTGCGCCTCGCTCTTAGTGTCGATCCCGTTCCGATCGCGGTCGATCCCAGATAGCCGCAGGCCGACCGGCCCATCCGGTCGTCCTCACCACTAGTCCGCGCGCCCCGGTGCCCCGCTGCGGGTGCGATCTCGCGCGCCCGCAGAACGGGGGGACCATGCCCGAGCGACCCCATCCGACCCTTCGCAGGCGCGGGGCCGCGCTCCCCGGCCGCGGCCGGTGACGGCGGTGGCCCGTTTCCGGCTCTTCGGCCGCGCCCCGGCACCGGCAGGCCCTCCGCCCGCGCCACCCGGCCCCGGTGCCTGGCCCTACGGCCCTCCCGGCCCCTACGGTCCGCAGCCGTCCGGGGGCCGCGCCGGCGGCCCACCCCCGATCGGGGCGGGTGCTCCCTGGCCCGCTCATGTCGCCGGGCCGGCCACTCGTGCGGCCCGCCCGGTGCCGCCGCGGGGCGGGATACCGACCGCGGATCCCCCGACCGACCCCTATGGCTTTCCGCCGGTCCCCGCCGTCCCGCTCCCCCGGCCACCCGCGCCCCAGCCGCCCGACTGGTCGGGGCACGCAGCACCACCGCCGGTTCCTGGCCCATCCGCACCCCACCCGGCCGAAGCGGCCGCGCTGGCCGGCGCCTTCGCCGTGGACTACCTGTCGTGGGACGAGGAGGACCCACAGCGGCGGGGGCGGGTGCTGCAGGACTATCTGGCCGCCTCCGGCGGTGACCCGGCGCATCTGGGCTGGTCCGGCCACGGGCGGCAACGCGCCGAGTTCGCGCTGCCCGGCCGGGTGAGCCCCGACGGCGAGGCGCGCGTACTCGTCGACGTCAGGGTCCGGGTCACGCCCTACCGCTGCGTGGGCGAGCGGGAGACCGACCGGGCCACGGGCGCCGGGCCCGAGCCGGGGAGCACCGTCGGCACACCCGCGTCCGCCCCCGCGCCCACCGGCCGCGGCTGGCGCGGCCTCCCGTCGTCCTGGATACGGCTGAGCGTCGCCGTGGTGTCGGAGGGCGGCCGCCTCGTGATCGACGCCGGCGAGGAGACGCTCGGCGAGGAGCCCGAGCCACAGCCGTCGCCCGCGATCGCTGCCGACGACCACTCACTCGCCGACGACGACCCGCTCAGCGAGCCCCGCGCGGCGGGTGCCTGGTGAGCACCGTCCGCCGGCCCGTCATCGTCGGGCTCGCCGCCGGCGACGGGGCCACCACGCTCGCCGCCGCCCTCCACGCCCACGACGGGGGGCGGCTCGACGCACAGGCCGCCCGCGGAGCCGACATCGTGGTGTGCCGCCAGGCGTCGCTGCGGCAGGCCGCCGCCCTGGTCTGCGCCCCGGCCCGCCCACGCCCGCTGCTCGCGGTCACCCTCGGCCCGGGCGACGAGCAGGATCCGGCAACCGGCCTCCACCACGCGCTGCACCAGCGCTTCGGGGCCGTCGTGACGCTCCCGCACGTCGTCCAGTGGCATCACATCACGACAACCCACCATCTCGCCGCCGCCGTGCTGGCCCAGCCGCCGGAGCAGCTGACCAGCCCGCTACGGGAGCATGCGGCAGCGCTACGCGCGCTCGTCACCGCTCTCATCGGGTCGGGCCTGCTCACCAGGCCGGTGCCGCCGCTGCTGGCCCGGCCGAGCACCGACCTACCGTGGGCGACCGCCGTGCCGGTCATGCGGCCGGCCGGCCGAGCGGCGCAATTCCAACCCGTACTGATCGCCGCGCCACGCCCGGTCGTGCCGGTTCCCGTGCCACGCCACGAACCGGGCCCGGAGCCCGACGACGAGGCGCTCGAGGCCGAGGCCACCGGCGAAGCCGTCGCGGCGGGACGAGCGGGGTGAGCAGTGGCACGGACGTCCCGTGTGCCCGGGTGGGCAACGACCCTGCTGGCCGCGCTGTCCGGCCTGCTCCTGCTCGGAGCCGCGCCGGCACCCGTGCCGCAGTCGGTGTCGGGGGTGGCCGTCGAGCGCGTGCCTGCGCTCGCGCGCGAGTCGCTCCCGCTGATCACCGAGCTGACCACGACGCAGTGCCCCGAACTGCCGCCGCTGTGGGTGGTGGCCCAGGTTCAGGCGGAGTCCGGGTGGGACCGGGCGCTGGAGTCCGAGCACTCCGGCGGACCGGCCGGGCTGTACCAGTTCAGCCGCGGCAACTGGGAAGCCGCCGGTGGGCAGGCGTGGTCGTCGGACCCACCTCGGCCCGACGACCAGGTCCTCACGGCGCAGGAGCATCTCCGGGTCGCGGTGCCGTGGGTCTGCGCGAATCTGCGAGCCGTGACGGCGCACCTGCAGTCGACCGGCAAGCAGACCGCCCCGCTCGACGCCATGCTCGTCTGCCACATCGCGGGGTGCGGCCGGGTGACCGACAGCGCCACCGGCGTGCCCGCGCCAGGGGAGGCCGGCTGCGGCGAGCGGTGCGCGCAGGTGGTGCGGCGCTACATCGCCGCAGTCCACAGCAACCTGGAGCGGTTCGCCGCGCCACCCCCGCCGGCGGCTGCCCCTACACCGGCGCTGGCCGCCGCTCCGACGGCGTGGACCGGTGGCACCACCGACTGCCGGCCACCCGACCCCACCGGCGACGGATGTCTCACCGGGGCCACGCGCCATGGCCTCGAAGCCGCCGCGGCGGCCTTCGGCAGCTGGTCGGGCGGGCCCCTCATCCACTCGGCGGGCTGTTGGGACAAGCACGCCTGGAATCCGCGCAGCGACCACTCGCGTGGCCGCGCGTGCGATCTGTTCCCCACGTCCGCCGGCACGTTCCCCCGCGGGGCCGAGCTGGACACCGGGTGGCAGGTGGCCAACTGGTTCCGCACCAACGCCGAGCCGCTGCGGGTCGAGTACCTGATCTGGCAGGGCCGCTACTGGGACCCGAGCGTCAAGGACGACGACGGGTGGGGCCGGCGCTACACCGGCGGCGGGGTCTACGACGTCCGCGACGCCACCGGCGGCCACTTCGACCACGTTCACGTGAGTTTCCGGGAGTGACGCCGTGAAGCGTGGAGACCGCCCGGTGCCTCTGCTGGCCGCACTCGCTTCCGTCGCAGTGGCCGTTATGACGGTGGTGCTGGTGGGAGGCGCGGCCGCCGACGTCGCGCCCCCGCCGGGTGACCCCCCTCTCGGCGGCACGCTGAGCGAGGACGACCGCGTCGCGCTCGACACGCCGAGTGTGCAACGCGGTGCCCCTCCCGCCCCGGCCGACCCCGGCGTCGACCTCACCGATCCCGAGGCCGTCGCCGGCGCCTACCTCGCCGCCGCCCACTCCGTCACCCCAGCCGACACGGGCCACACGCACCGGCGGGCAGCGAGCTACGCGGCGCCGGGCACGGCTCCGGGGGCCGTCGGCGAAGTGGTCCTCGATCCACCGCCGCCGGGAGCCCTGCGCACCGCGGCGATGACCGCGCTGGAGCTCGTGGCCGTCGACCACGACGACGTGCGGCGCGGTTACCGCGCGGAGGTCGGCACGGCCACGGGGCCGCCCGGTGGCGAGGTCGTGATCGAGCTCGTCACCCGCTACGTCGTGCTGGCCCGCCAGGGGGACGGCCGGTGGCTGGTGGCCGCCGACTCCCCCACCACCCCCGACCTCCCCTCCGGGGAGCACTGATGCGACAGGAGTGCCCATCATGAGCTTCCAGGAGCTCGAGGAGCTGGTCCGGAAGTACCTGTCGACCGGCATTGCCGTGGTGGTCATTCTCGTCGCGCCCGGCACCGATGCCGCCGGCGGCGGCGCACTGCCCTCGGAGCCGTCGATCACGGTCATCGAACCCGGGATGAGCGGCTCCCCGGCCGACGAGCGCACCGGCGCGGCCGGCCGCGACCCTGAGCGTCGCAGTGATGCCGAGGCCGACGACACCGGGTCCAGCGGCAGTGCCTCTGGCGCCGGCTCGCAGGACAGCGGCGACGACTCGTCCGGAGACACCACGGACAATGCTCCGCGCTCCACCGACGGCTCGGGTGGAAGCTCAGCCGACGCCGGAGCGAACGACGACGACACGCCGGATGACCACCGGAACGGCACCGGCGACAACAACACCAGCAGCACCACCGGCACCGAGAACGACAGCGATGAGAACGAGAGCAGTGAGAACGACAGCAGTGAAAGCGACATGAGCAGCGGCAGCAGATCTGGCGGCACCGGCAGCAGGGACACGGGGAACGAGGCCGAGAACGATCGCTCCGGCACCGCCTCCCGCTCCGGCAGTTCCCACTCCGATTCCGAATCCGACGCTTTTGACTCGGGCCATTCAGACACCGAGTCAGACGCCGGCTCCGACTCCGGTAACCGCGCCGACGGCTCCCGTGACTCGGCCGGAGCGGGCTCGGTCACCGAATCGGGTGCAAATGCGGGCATCACAGCGGCGGAGCAGCACGGGTGGGGTACACCTGACCGCGAGGACGACTTCTCCTCCGGCACCGACCAGTGGGACATCTACGACGGCCCCGGCCACGGCGGGGAAGGCACTCGTTCGCCGTCGGCCGTCTCCGTGGAGGACGGGATCCTCACGATTACCGGCGATTCCTCCGGCACCACGGCCGGAATGGCGTGGAACCCGGGCCAGAAGTACGGGAGGTGGGAAGGCCGGGTGCGGGCCCCGGTATCGGATCCGTCCTACAACGCGCTGCTGCTTCTCTGGCCCGACGCCGAGGACTTCCCGGTGGGCGGAGAGATCGACTTCATGGAGATGATGGACCACAATCGCCAGAAGACCGACATCTTCATCCACTACGGCAAAGACAATTCGCAGGTGAACGGCTCGGTCGAGGTCGACGGCACCGAGTGGCACAACTGGGCACTGGAGTGGACGCCGGAGGCGATCACCGCCTACGTCGACGGCGAGGAGTGGTATCGCACCACGGATACCAGCATCTTCCCGCCAGGACCGATGCACTTGTGCATCCAGCTCGACTGGTTCCCCGACGGCGACACGCCCAAGCAGTCGATCATGGAGGTCGACTGGGTGCGGCAGTATTCCCTCGACGGCTCCACGAGCGATAACGGCGCCACCGGCAAGCGCAGCAGCGCGGGCGAGGACGAACGCGGCTCGGCAGAGGACCGCAGCCGAAAGAGCAACGATCGCGATGGCGACAACGAAGGGGACGACGATGAGAGCCCGGTGCGTGAGCTGCTCCGTCGACTGTTCTCGTGGAAGTGACCCATTCGTGTCCAATTCTCAGCATTCACACAGTGGTGTCACTCTACGGTTTCCGTCGTGGCCGACACGCAACAGCTGACCATGCCCGACCCACCAGACACTCCGCCGCCTACCGTCAAACGACGGACTGCCATCGCCATGATGGCCGTCGCCGTGGTGGCCGCGTTGCTGGGAGTGCTGATCGGCGTCGTGGTCAGCCAGCGCGGGAGTGACGGCGGGCAGACGCCGCCCGCCGCCCCGGCCGGCGAGGGCGTCGACACCCGCGACCCGATACGCCCCGAAGGCCGCGCCACCCTCGACCCGAGTACCCGCTCGGACACCGAGGCCGCTGTACGGAACAACTGGCCGCTCGTGGCGAACGACGAGTTCGACGGCACCGCGCTGAACACCGACCTCTGGTCCGCCTACAGCGGGAAGACCACCGGCGGCGTAGGCCAGCACGAACCGGACAACCTGTCGGTCTCGAACGGAACGCTGAAGATCACCAGCCACGGCTACTCCTCGGGAGGTATGGCGTGGTCGGAGGGTCAGACGCACGGACGCTGGGAGGTGCGGGCCCGCACCCAGCAGGGCACCGGCTACGGCGCGGTCATCCTGCTCTGGCCGGACGCCGAGGACTGGCCGGAGGGGGGCGAGATCAACTTCATGGAGATCCCCAAGGGGCAGCGCAACGAGTCCCACTTCGTCCTGCACTACGGCGAGAACAACAGCCAGATCGGCACCACCACACCCGGCGACTTCACCCAGTGGCACAACTACGCCGTGGAGTGGGGTCCCGACCACGTGGCCGGCTTCATCGACGGCCAGGAGATCTTCCGCAGCACCGACCCGAAGACCATTCCGCCGCGCTCGATGCACCTCGCGATGCAGCAAGACATCGGCCCGTACGGCAAGGACTGGATCCCGCCGCTCGACGACACCACCCCGGCCCAGGTGCAACTCGAGGTCGACTGGGTGCGCATCTACGCCCCCTGAGGCGGGCAGATCGACCCCAGAACGTGCGTCGGGGCCCTGGCCTGTAGGCCAGGACCCCGACGCGATCCCGAACTGACGCGTCACTCCCACCACGAAGCGACGTAAGAAAGGTTAGCCTGCCCTTCCTCGCTCCGCAAGGTCCTACCCGCCGAACTGTGCCCGCAGTGGCCCCACCGCGAAGTAACCGGCGAAGGCCACGGCCACCACCCACATCAACGGGTGCACGGAGCGCACACGGCCCGTGGCAGCCGCCAGCACGACGTAGGACACGAAACCCGCTCCGATGCCGTTGGCGATCGAGTATGTGAACGGCATGATGACGATCATCAGGAAGGCCGGCAGCGCCACCCGGAACTCCGTGAAGTCGATCTGCGTGATCTGCCGCATCATCAGGGCACCCACGATCACGAGCGCCGGCGCCGCCGCCTCGATCGGCACGATCGAGTAGAGCGGGGTGAAGAACATCGCGAGCAGGAAGAGAAGGCCGGTGAGCACGTTGGCGAGGCCGGTGCGTGCACCCTCCGCGATGCCAGCCGCCGACTCGACGTACACCGTGTTCGACGACGCCGACGCCGCGCCACCGACCACCGCGCCCATGCCCTCGACGATGAGGGCCCGGCCGACGCGGGGCAACTGACCGTCCGGACCGACGAGCCCGGCCTGCTGGCCCAGCCCGGCCATCGTGCCCATCGCGTCGAAGAAGTTGGCCAGCACGAGCGTGAATACCAGCAGCACGACCGTGATCAGGTCGAGGTGGACGAACGCGCCGAAGGACACGGCGCCGACCAGCGAGAGGTCGGGCAGGCCGACGATGCTGTCGGGAAGGGTCGGCACCGACAGCGCCCATCCCTTCGGGTTCGTGCCCGCCGACGGCCCGGCGTGCACGATCGCCTCGACGATGATCGCAACCACCGTCGTGCTGATCACCCCGAGCAGAATCGCGGCCCGCACCCGCCGCGCCACGAGGACCGTGGTGATCAGCAGCCCGATCACGAACACGAACGTCGGCCACGACGCGATCGAGTTCTCGATGCCCAGGCTCACCGGCACAGTGGTGCCGGCCGCGTCGGAGATGCGCCGCACGAAGCCGGAGTCGACCAGCCCGATGAACGCGATGAAGAGCCCGATCCCCACGGCGATCGCAGCCTTCAACTCCGGCGGCACCGCGTTGAACACCGCCGTGCGGAACCCGGATGCGGCGAGCAGCACGATGATCAGCCCGTCGACCACGACGAGACCCATCGCCTCCGGCCAGCTCATCATCGGAGCAAGCGTGACGGCGACCAGCGAGTTGATCCCGAGCCCGGTCGCGATCGCGAACGGATAGTTGGCGACGAGGCCGAACAACAGCGTCATGATCCCGGCCACCAGTGCGGTGACCGCCGCGACCTGCGGGATACCGAGAACATTGCCCAACGCGTCCGTCTTGGCACCCGGCCCGCTCGTGGAGATGCTGCCGAGGATCAGTGGGTTCAGAACGATGATGTAGGACATCGTCACGAATGTGACGAGCCCGCCGCGCAGCTCACGACCGACGGTGGAGCCGCGCTCGGACACGTGGAAGAGACGTTCGAGCACGCGCACACCGTAGATCGCCATGACGACGGACGTAGGCTGGGAACATGGTCGAGCCACCGCCGCTCTCGCCCCGGCTGAGCCATGTCGGCACGGTGGCCGTGGTGGGCACGACGCTGTGGGCCGTCGGGGCCGTGGTCCTGCTCGCCGCGTGGGCCGTCACCGGCCGGCCGTTGGACATCTGGTTCGCCACGTGCGTCGCCGGAGCGCTGCTGGGCGCGTTCGGATACGGGGTGTACTCGTGGCAGCGGGCCGCCGTGCGGCGGGGATCGCGCAGCGCCCAGCAGGGCCTGGAGTGAGCCTCTCCCGCCGCATTAGGCTCGGGTCATGACCGACCGACCCACCGCCGTCGTCACCGGCGCCAGCTCGGGCATCGGGGCTTCCACCGCCCATGCCCTCGCGAAGGCCGGCTTCCACGTCGTGCTCGGGGCGCGCCGCGTCGACAGATGCGCCGAGATCGCCTCCGAGATCGACGGCACGGCGGTGCGCCTGGACGTCACCGACCCCGAGTCGGTCGCCTCGTTCGCCGCCGCGATCCCCGTCTGCCGGCTGCTGGTCAACAACGCAGGGGGCGCCAAGGGCCTCGAGCCGGTCGCGGAGGCCGACGAGGAGGACTGGCGCTGGATGTTCGAGACGAACGTGCTCGGCACCCTGCGCGTCACCAAGGCGCTGCT
>DASYES010000707.1:0-2575 GCA_036498885.1 Pseudonocardia sp. | reverse complement strand
GCGCACGAAGATCAGCCCGGCGCCGATGAACCCGATGCCGGACACGATCTGGGCTGCGACGCGGGACGGGTCGAGGACGACGTGGTCGCCCAGGACGTCGGTGAAGCCGTACTTGGAGACGAGCATCATCAGAGCTGAGGCGAACCCGATCAGGGTGTGCGTCCGTAGGCCGGCGCTCTTGTTGCGCAGCTCCCGTTCCAGCCCGATCGCTGCCGACAGCACGAGCGCGATCGCGAGCTCCAGGATCTGCAGCCAGCCCTGCCCTGTCGGCTCCCCCAGTTCGAATGCGAGGCCCACGCCCATTGCTCCCCTCCGTCGTCAAAGCGATAGCACCCCGCGACGACGCGGTGTCGTGAATGGTCGGGCTCCGCGGACAACGATGCCGAGGAGAGCAGCGGCACGACAGCTGCGGCGACCGCTGAACACCGCCCGGCCCCGACGTGCAGCGGTCCACATTACGCCGCGGGATCACGAGCCAACCCCGCCGCCGGTTGCGCGATACCCCCAGGGGGTGTAAACATCGGGAACAGATACGGCACCCCCCTAGGGTATTTATAGCCCCGAGAGGAAGCAGCACGATGAGCACGAGCACCTACACGGTCGTCGGGATGACCTGCGCACACTGCGTGGCATCGGTCAGCGAGGAGATCGGCGAGATCAGCGGGGTCCGCGACGTCGCGGTCGACCTGCCCACCGGCGCGGTCACCGTCACCAGCGAGAACCCGGTCGACGACGCGGACGTGCGCGCCGCGGTCGAGGAGGCCGGCTACCAGCTCGCGGCTTCGTAGGCCGCCATCCCCCGCCCGGCCTCCGACGACGGAGCCGGGCCCGAGCAAGGACGGCAGATGAACACTGCAGCGAGACTCTCCGTCTACGGCGCGGTGCTCGCCCTGCTCACCGCAGGCGCGTACGCCACCGGATCCGCTGTCGGTCCCTTTTCCTCCGCGGCTTCCACCGTCACCACGGGTGCGGAGCACGCGGAGATGTCCGGCGCCGAGGACGCCGGCCACGGGGACAACCACAGCGGCGCTGTCACGGAGGTCGTCGACCAGCCTGCTGGGCTGGCGTCGAGCAGGGGCGGCTACACCCTCACGCCCACCACACCGACGCTCACCGCGGGAACCCCCACCGACGTCGCGTTCCACATCACCGGCCCCGACGGCTCCCCGGTCACCGCGTTCGACGAGGAGCACACCAAGCGGCTGCACCTGATCGTCGTGCGCCGCGACGCGACCGCCTACCAGCACCTGCACCCCACAATGGACCCCGACGGGACGTGGCGGACATCGCTGACCGTGCCCGCCGGGGGTAGCTACCGGGCCTTCGCCGACTTCATTCCCACCGGAGGTCCACCGATAACCCTCGGCGTCGACCTCTCGGCGGCAGGCGACTACGCACCCGCCACGCACCCGACGAGCAGAACTGCGCAGGTCGACAACTACGAGGTTCACCTCGACGGCGACCTCACCGCCGGCCAGGACTCCCCTCTCACCCTCACCGTCACCCGCGACGGCGCCCCCGTCACCGACCTCCAGCCCTACCTCGGCGCCTACGGGCACCTCGTCGCACTCCGCGCGGGCGACCTCGCCTACCTGCACGTACACCCCGACGGGGACACCACACCGGGGCCACGGATCCGGTTCATCGCCGAGGTCCCGTCGGTGGCGACCTACCGGCTGTTCCTGGACTTCCAGCACGCGGGAGTCGTGCGCACCGCCGAGTTCACCCTGCCCACTGCTGCCGCCGATCATGCTCCCGCGCGATCCGCCGGGATCACCGAGCAGCCGGCGCACGGACACGACGCACAGAACGGACACCGGTGATGACCACCACAGCCGCACAGGCCACCGGGGCGACGAGCGAGCCGGTCGGGCAGGAGGTCGAGCTCGTCATCGGTGGGATGACCTGCGCCTCCTGCGCCAACCGCATCGAGCGCAAGCTCAACAAGCTCGACGGTGTGACCGCCACGGTGAACTACGCCACCGAGAAGGCGAAGGTCGTCGCGCCCGAGGGGGTGAACCCGGCTGAGCTCGTGGCCGTGGTCGAGTCCGCCGGCTACACCGCGCAGTTGCCCCGCCCGGCGTCCGACGTGCCCGGCGCCAGGAGCGACGACGACGAGCCGGACGACACCGGGGCTCTCCGGCAGCGCCTCATCGGGTCCACGGTGCTCTCGGTTCCCGTGATCGCACTCGCGATGATCCCGGCCATACAGTTCACCTACTGGCAGTGGATCTCGCTCGCCCTCGCCGGGCCGGTGATCGTGTGGGCGGCCTGGCCGTTCCACCGGGCGGCCTGGATGAACCTGCGCCACGGCGCGGCCACGATGGACACCCTCATCTCGCTGGGCACCCTCGCGGCGTTCGCCTGGTCGCTGTACGCCTTGCTCTGGGGCACGGCGGGGCTGCCCGGCATGACCCATCCGTTCGAGCTGACCGTCGGGCGCAGCGACGGCGCAGGCAACATCTACTTCGAGGTCGCCGCCGGGGTCACCACCTTCATCCTCGCCGGCCGCTACTTCGAGGCACGGTCGAAGCGTCTGGCCGGGGCAGCGCTGCGGGCGCTCCTCGAGCTCGGC
>DASYES010000706.1:0-2482 GCA_036498885.1 Pseudonocardia sp. | reverse complement strand
GACGGTCGGCGACCTGCTCTACCACTTCCCGCGCCGGTACGACGAGCGCGGCGAGCAGACCGACCTGCGCGGGCTGGAGATCGGCGAGCAGGTCACCGTGCTGGCCCAGGTGCAGTCGGTCAGCGTGAAGCCGATGCGGCAGCGCAAGGGCAACATGCTCGAGATCACCATCGGCGACGGCTCGGGCACCACGCTGACCTGCACGTTCTTCAATCAGGCGTGGCGCGAGCGCGACCTCAAGCGCGGCCGCTGGGGGCTGTTCGCCGGCAAGGTCACCGACTTCCGGGGCAAGCGCCAGCTCAACAGCCCGGCCTATCAACTGTTGAGCGCGGACGCCACGCAGGACGAGGCCGCCGAAGAGATCGAGGAGTTCGCCGGCGCCTTGATCCCGGTCTATCCGGCCGCGCAAGCCGTGCCGACGTGGGTCATCGCCAAGTGCGTCCGCACGGTGCTCGACACGTTCCAGGCGCCCGACGACCCGCTGCCTCCCGAGGTGCGCGCCAACCGCAATCTCGTCGGGATCGGCACGGCCCTCCATGAGATCCACCGGCCGTCGTCGAAGGAAGCTCTGTACGCGTCCCGGTACCGC
This sequence comes from Pseudonocardia sp., assembly GCA_036498885.1. Lineage (GTDB taxonomy): Bacteria > Actinomycetota > Actinomycetes > Mycobacteriales > Pseudonocardiaceae > Pseudonocardia. The sequence continues at coordinate 1,893 of DASYES010000706.1, read as the reverse complement.
CTCAAATGGGACGAGGCTTTCGCCGTACAGCTGACGCTCGTGCAACGCCGTGCCAAGGCGGCCGAGTCGCCCGGCGAGGCCCGCCCCCGCAGTGGGAACGGGATCCTGGCGAAGTTCGACGCGAGCCTTCCGTACGAGTTGACCGAGGGGCAGCGATCCGTCGGTGAGGAGATCGCCGCCGACCTCGCGCAGCCGCACCCGATGCACCGGCTGTTGCAGGGCGAGGTGGGTTCGGGCAAGACGCTCGTGTCGGTGCGCGCGATGCTGCAGGTGGTCGACGCCGGCGGGCAGGCCACGCTGCTCGCGCCCACCGAGGTCCTCGCCACTCAGCACTTCCGTGGGATCAGCCAGCAGCTCGGCGCCCTGGGGCGAGCCGGGGAGATCGACGGCGACCCCGCCGGCACGCAGCTCACGCTGGTCACCGGATCACTCGGTGCCGCCGCGCGCCGAGAGGCGCTGGCCAAGGTCGCGGACGGGCGCGCCGGCATCGTGATCGGCACTCACGCTCTGCTCTACGAAGGAGTCGACTTCCAGGATCTCGGTCTCGTGGTGGTCGACGAGCAGCACCGATTCGGCGTCGAGCAGCGGGATGCCCTGCGCGCGAAGGCGTCCCGCCCGCCGCACGTTCTCGTCATGACGGCGACACCCATTCCCCGCACGGTGGCCATGACCGTCTACGGCGATCTGGAAACGTCCACTCTGTCGCAATTGCCACGCGGACGCTCGCCCATCGCATCCCACGTCGTCCCGCCGGAGAAGCCCGCGTTCCTCGATCGAGCCTGGCGGCGGGTGCGCGAGGAGGTCCAGGCCGGCCATCAGGCGTACGTGGTCTGCCCGCGCATCGGCACCGGCGGAGCCGAGGAGGACGAGGAGCCACCCTCCGACACCGAGTCCGGGCGACGCCCGCCGCTCGCGGTGACCGAGGTCGCTCCGCTGCTCGCCGAGGGACCGTTGCACGGCCTGCGGATCGGGGTGCTGCACGGCAAGCTGCCCACCGACGAGAAGGACGCGGTGATGCGCTCCTTCGCGGGCGGCGATCTCGACGTCCTGGTCGCCACCACGGTGATCGAGGTCGGCGTGGACGTCCCCAACGCAACCGTCATGATCATTATGGACGCTGACCGTTTCGGCGTCTCCCAGCTGCACCAGCTGCGCGGCCGCGTGGGCCGGGGTTCCGCCCCGGGCATCTGCCTGCTCGTCACCGAGTCGGTCGAGGGCACCGCGGCCCGCGAACGCCTGGACGCCGTTGCCTCCACCACGGACGGTTTCAAGCTTTCCGAGATCGACCTCGAACAGCGCCGCGAGGGAGACGTGCTGGGCGCGTCCCAGTCCGGAAAGCACTCACACCTGCGCCTGCTGTCGCTGCTGCGTGACGCCAAGCTGATCACCGACGCCCGTGCGGAGGCGGCGTCGTTGGTCCAGGACGATCCGGATCTCTCGAAATATCCCGCGCTGGCGGCGTCGGTCGCGGCGTTCGTCGACGAGGAACGCGCCGAATATTTGGAGAAGGGTTGATCCTCCACATCTGCACCCGCGACGAGTGGGCCGCCGCGCAAGCCGCCGGCAGCCACGAGGCGGACACGTTGGCGAGCCAGGGCTTCATCCACTGCTCCACCGAGGAACAGGTGCACGTGCCGGCGACGGCCCTGTTCCGAGGCCGCCAGGACATGGTCTTGCTGGAGATCGACGAGTCCCGCCTGCCCGAGCCGCCCCGCTACGAGCCGGGGGATCCGACCGACCCCGACTCCCCGCTGTTCCCCCACATCTACGGTCCGATCCCGGCGTCGGCGGTGGTGGCGGTGCACGACTTTCCGTCCGGGCCGGACGGGGCGTTCACCGTGCCGGCGTCGGTCACGGCGAGGTGACCCGGATCGTCGCCGGCCGGTTGGGCGG
>DASYES010000705.1:0-3875 GCA_036498885.1 Pseudonocardia sp. | reverse complement strand
GCGAGCTTGATCCACTCACCGCGACCGTCGAACCCGCGGTCGGCCGGGAGCGCGCCGCTGCCGTCGACCTCGGCGGCGGGGCTGTTCCCCGTGAACCTCGCGACGTAGAGCGTGCCCGAGGTGAGCAGGCACCGGTTGTGCTCGCGGGCGCGGCGGCTGTTGCCCTCCTTCATCACCCCGTCGGAGACGAACTTGTAGACATACTCGAACCGCTCGTCGTCGCCCATGTAGGCCACGGCGTGCCCGTCCGGGGTGAGCCGGATGGTCGCGCCCTCGTGCTTCACCCGGCCGAGGGCCGTGTGCTTGACCGGCAGCGTCTGCGGGTCGTAGGGGTCGACCTCGACGATCCACCCGAACCGGTTGGGCTCGTTGGGCTCCTTCGCCATGTCGAACCGCGGGTCGAAGCGCTCCCATTTGCGCTCCGACTCGCCCTCCGGGAAGCCGTACCGCGCGAGGCGTTCCCGCGCGACGCGGTCGCCGACGGCGTCGGCGTTCGCGAAGTACTGGTTCACGTTCTCCTCGCCGGTGAGGAACGTGCCCCACGGCGTGACGCCGCCTGCGCAGTTGTTGAACGTGCCGAGCACGCGGGTGCCGGAGTCGTCGGCCGAGGTCTTCAGCAGGTCGGAGCCGGCCGCCGGGCCGTCGAGCACGAACTCCGCGGTACCCGTGTAGCGGCGGTTGTAGGTCTCGTCGAGCACAGGTGTGATCCGCCCGGTGCGCCGGTCGCGCTCCACCACGAGGACCGAGAGACCGTGCGCCTGGATCCCGACCCGGGCCTGCTCCTCCGTCGGGTCGTCCGGGTCGTAGCCCCGGAACATCAGCGGCTCGATCGTGTACTCGTGGTTGTTGAACATCAGGTAGCTCTCGCCGGCGCCACGGCGGAGGGGGACGAGCCCGCAGAAGTCGTTGTTGTAGCCGAACTGGCCGGCCTGGGCCTCCGCGGTCTGGTTCTCGAAGTCGAACGCGGGGGCGCCGGGAACGACGGGATCGCCCCAGCGGATCACCACCTCGCTCCGGTAGCCCGCCGGCACGGTGACGGCGTCGGCGGTGCCCGGCGTCACCGGCTTGTAGGAGAGCCCCCGCGGGAGATCATCGGGGCGCGCGGGCGACGCCGCGTCCGTGGAGGCAGCGGCACTGCCGGCGAACGCGGTGTTGGCACCGGCGGCGAGGGTGAGCACCGCGCCGGCCCGCAGCACGCCGCGCCGGCTGATCGCCCGGGCGAGGACGTCGCCGAAGTACTCGTTGCCCGACCGGTTCGGCTCGTCGTGCGCGCAGGCGTTCCCGCACCGGTAGCGGCAGGTCAGGCCCTGCCTGCGCGCATGCCGCTCGGTCGGCATCGGCAGCGCGACGGGGCCAGGTCGCTCCGGACAGGGCTGAACCACAGGTCATCCTCCTGATAGCGGACGAACGCGATGAACCTCAGTGATCGGTCCCAGGAGCGGGAAGCACCCACAGGATGAACCCGTCGGAGCGCCGTGGACAGGCCCGGCTGCTGCGCGCCGTGAATCAGCCCCGAAGAGGTGGCGTCGTCAGCGAGCTTCGCCGGGGGTGGCCTCGTGTCCCGGCCGGCCGTGCGTACGTCGTCGCTCCTTCAGCTCCGCCTCGAACACGTGCCTGCGGCCCTGCATCGTCTCGTCGCGGATCCGCTTCTCGACCGACCGGAAGGTGGCGTAGTAGCCGTCGTCGAACTCCTCGACGACCTGGAACGTCCACCGGCCTGCGAGCACGTTGGCGCCGGTGAGCTCGTCCTGCACCTGCTTGGCCAGGTGGTCCTGCCCGGCCGTCCGCAGCCCCTCGACGACGTCGTCGAGCAGCTTGTCGGCGTGGCCCACGAGCTGGTGGAGGGTATAGAGGTGCCCTCGCGCGCGTTCGATGTACTCGAGTGCCTCGCTGAGCCTGCCCACCGCCGCGACCAGTTCGTCGCTCGCTCCGGACGGACGCTGGTGCTCGGCGTCGACGGACCGCGGGTCGTTGTGCACGCGGCCCTCTACCCGCGCGCAGGGAACGGTCAAACGCGATCGCTCCCGGCGAACATCCACGCCAGCAGCGAACACGGGCCCGACATGGCGCTGCATGGCCCTACCGTCGGCACGGCGCAGCCACTGCGAGAGGAACCCTTCATGTTGATCTCGTCACCGTCGATCTCGTCCCCGCAGCACCGAGCGGGCCAGAAACCGCAACCGCCGGCTCCGCAGCCACCCCCCGAGCCCGAACGGCCGTACCGGCCCGCGCCGCCGCCACCTCAACCGCTGCCTCCCGCGCTGCGGGGCCCCGTGTTGCGGGCCGCCCCAGCGGTCCCCGGTGGTCTCGATCCCGTGCTCGACCGCCTGCTCGAGGAACGCATCGTCTTCCTCGGCCGCGAGGTCGACGACGAGATCGCCAACCGGATCAGCGCCCAGTTGCTGCTGCTCTCGGCCCAGGACCCGGATCGCGACATCACCCTGTACATCAACTCTCCCGGTGGTTCGGTCACGGCCGGGATGGCGATCTACGACACGATGCAGCTGATCACGCCGAACGTCGCCACCTGGGCCGTCGGGTTCGCGGCGTCGATGGGCCAGTTCCTGCTGTCGGCCGGGACGCCGGGGAAGCGGTTCGCGCTGCCGCACGCGCGGATCCTCATGCACCAGCCCTCGGCGGGGGTGGGAGGCAACGCCACCGACGTCGCGATCCGGGCAGGCGTGTTCGGCCAGATGAAGCGCGAGATCGCCGAGCTCACCGCCCGGCACACCGGGCAGTCGGTCGAGACGATCACCGCCGACGCCGACCGGGACCGGTGGTTCACCGCCCAGGAGGCGCGTGACTACGGGCTCGTCGACCACGTCGCCGGAACCTGATCCCGCTCCGCCCCGGCCCGGTCCGACCCGGCACCGGGCCGGTCGGGACGAGCTGATCACCCACGTCGGCATGCTTGAGGAGGCCGGCCGGGTGGCGGCGCGACAACGCGGCGGGATGGCACTAGCGTGAGCCCTCCCTGAGCTTCTGCATCGATGGAGAGCTTCTGATGCGCGTCGGCGTACTCACCGGTGGCGGCGACTGCCCCGGACTGAACGCGGTCATCCGAGCTGTCGTCCGCAAGGGCGTCCCGGAGTACGGCTACACCTTCCTGGGATTCCGGGACGGCTGGCGGGGCCCGCTCGAGGCACTGACCAAGCCCCTGGACATCCCTGCGGTGAGAGGCCTCCTACCGCGCGGCGGCACGATCCTCGGGTCGTCGCGCACCAATCCCTTCGCCATCGAGGGCGGCGTCGAGAAGATCCGGCGCAACCTGCAGAACCTCGGCGTCGACGCCCTCATCGCGATCGGTGGCGAGGACACGCTCGGCGTTGCCACCAAGCTGCACGAGATCGGGGTCAACGTCGTCGGCGTCCCGAAGACGATCGACAACGACCTCGCGGGCACCGACTTCACGTTCGGCTTCGACACTGCGGTCAACATCGCCACCGAGGCCATCGACCGCCTGCACACCACGGCCGAGTCGCACCACCGCGCGCTCATCGTCGAGGTGATGGGTCGCCACGCGGGCTGGATCGCGCTGCACTCCGGAATGGCGGGCGGCGCGAACGCGATCCTCATCCCCGAGGTGCGGTTCGACATCGACCAGGTCTGCAAGTGGGTGGAGTCGCGGTTCCAGCTCGACTACGCGCCGATCATCGTCGTGTCCGAGGGCGCGAAGCCGAAGGACGGCGACGAGGTGCTGCGCACGGGTGAGAAGGATGCGTTCGGGCACGTCCGGCTCGGCGGCATCGGCGACTACCTGGCCCGCGAGATCGAGGCGCGCACGGGCAAGGAGGCCCGCACCACCGTGCTCGGGCACGTCCAGCGCGGTGGCACACCCACCGCCCGCGACCGCTGGCTCGCCACCCGATTCGGCC
>DASYES010000704.1:0-5159 GCA_036498885.1 Pseudonocardia sp. | reverse complement strand
GCACGCCAAGATGCAGCAGAACTGGGGCCTCACCAAGATCGCGGCCTACACGCGTGCCGAGTCCATCGACGAGATGCGGCACGCCGAGACAATTACCGACCGCATCCTGTTCCTCGAGGGGCTGCCGAATTACCAGCGCCTCTTCTCCTTGAGGATCGGGCAGACCGTACGCGAACAGCTGCAGTCCGACCTCGCCATCGAACTCGAGGTCGTCGAACGCCTGCGCCCCGGGATCACAATGTGCCGGGAGAAGGGCGATATCACCACGGCCACCATCTTCGAGAAGATCCTCGCCGACGAGGAGCACCACATCGACTACATCGAGACGAACCTCGAGCTGATGGACCGGCTCGGCGAGCAGCTCTACCTGGCCCAGCTCGTGGACCAGCCCCCCACCCCGGGCTGACCTTCCCCCTCCGTGCCCGGCCCGCCGCCCGTCCAGCTGGTTCTGCTTGACACTCCGTGAAACGGTTTGCAGAGTTGGGCAGCGACGACGGGAGCGGGCTTGGCTGTGAAGATCCGGGCGACGAGGCGGGCGACGCTCCGATGGCGGTGACCATTCACCACGTGGCCCGGGTCGCCGAGGTGTCGGTGTCCACCGTCTCGCGTGCGTTCACCGTGCCCGACATGGTTCATCCGCAGACGCGCCGGAAGGTGTTGCAGGCCGCCGAGGAGCTCGGCTACCAGCCGAACCGCGCCGCCCGCGGCCTCGTCACCGGCAGAACCGGCAACATCGGCGTCGTCGTTCCTGACGTCGCCAACCCGTTCTTCTCCGCCGTCCTCAAGGGGTGCGCGGCCCGCGCCCGGGGCGCGCAGCACGTTGTCTTCCTCGCCGACGCGGCCGAGGACCCCCGTGTCGAGGCCGAGATGGTGGGGGCGATGGCCAAGCAGGTCGACGGCATCGTCCTGTGCTCGCCGCGGGAGAACTCCGCAGAGCTGCATCGAGTGGTCGGCACGTCGCCCCTCGTCCTGGTCAACCGCGTCGAGGGCGGCCTGCCCGCCGTGCTCATGGACAGCGCGGACGGCGTCCGGCAGGCCGTGGAGCACCTCGCCGCGCTCGGGCACCGGCGCATCGCCTACCTCTCCGGCCCGGCCGCGTCCTGGGCCGGAGAGAAGCGCCTTGGTGGGCTGCGCGCGGCCGCTCCGGCCTGCGACGTCGAGGCCGTCGAGCTCGGGCCGTTCCCGCCGACGTTCCAGGGCGGCATCCAGGCCACCGACCTCGCGCTGGCCCGTGGCGTCACCGCCGTGCTGGCCTTCAATGACCTCATGGCCATCGGGGTGCTCAACCGCCTCGCTGCCCGTGGGGTCTCCGTGCCGGGGCAGATGAGCGTGATCGGGTTCGACGACATCGAGATGGCGTCGATGACCACCGAACCCCTCACGACGGTGCAGATGCCGATGGAGGCCGCCGGGCGGGCCGCCGTGGACATCCTGCTCGACGACCCGCAGCCCGCCACGGAGCTGCAGCGCTGGCTGCCCACCCAGCTGATCGTCCGCTCGACCACGGCGCCCCTGCCTGCGACCCCGGCGACGCGCTGACGTCGCCGGCCCGGGTCAGAGGGCCAGGATCTCGTCCACGTGTACCGGCAGACCGCTCTCGAACGATCGGTTGGCCGCGAGGCCGGTGAGCAGCGACCGTGCCCCGTCCTGGTGCGTCGAGGCGCGCCCCAGCGGGTCGGCGGGGCGTTGGCCGCCGAAGATCTCCGCGAGCATCCTCGCGTCGCCGCCGCCGTGGCCCTCGCCAGTGGCTTCCGGCAGGTCGATCTCCACCGGCTTCTCCCAGTGGCGGCGCAGCGTGAGCCGGGAGGAATGCTCGGGTGCTGCCTCCACTCCGTGCAGGGCTTCGCCCGGTGCCGTGCCGGCTGTGCCGGGGTCCACGAAGGAGTTCTCCACGACGTCGAGTTCGAGGCGGCCCCGGCTGCCGTTGAACGCCACGTGGTAGCCCTCCCACGGCGAGTAGGCCGTGAGGTGGTAGCTCATCGTCGCGCCGCTGCGGTAGCGCACGGCCACGGTCATGTCGTCCTCGATCGTGATGCCGTCGCCGAAGACGTTCTGGTCGCGGTGGTAGCCGTCCTCGTGCTCGGCGTCGAGGTAGAGGGCGCGCAGCGTGGGGGAGCCTGCCAGGTCCAGCGCGAACGGGTCTCCCGCCGCCGCCTGCGCGCCGTGCGCCCGGGTGTAGGGGTGAGCGAGCTCGCGGCGGGTGCCGTTGGCGGAGCCGTAGAAGAACAGCTTCCCGAGCCCGAACACGACCTGTGGCGAGGAGGCGATCCACCAGTTGACCAGGTCGAAGTGGTGGGTGGCCTTGTGCACCATGAGCCCGCCGGAGTTGGCCTTGTCCCGGTGCCAGCGGCGGAAGTAGTCGGCGCCGTGGCGGGTGTCGAGCAGCCACTCGAAATGCACCGACCCGATCTCGCCGATCGCTCCGTCGGCGATGACCTCGCGGACCTTGGCGTGTACCGGGTTGTAGCGGTAGTTGAAGGTGACGGTCACCGCCCGCCCGGTCTCGGCCTGGGCGTCGAGGATGCGCCGGCAGCGGTCGGCGTCGGTGGTCATCGGCTTCTCGGTGACGACGTCGCAGCCGGCGTGCAGCGCGGCCACGATGTACTCGTCGTGGGTGCGGTCGATCGTGGAGACCACGACCGCGTCGACCCGCTCCCGTTCGAGCATCGAACCGAAGTCCTGCGGCTGGTAGGTCGGCACGGGCGGCAGGCCGAACCCCTGCACGGTGCGGTTGTGCACCTGCATGCGCGTGTTGTTCACGTCGCAGAACGCCACGAGCTCCGCGTGGTCGGCGTGAGTGCTCGCGATGGCGCGGACGAACATCTGTGCGCGGCTGCCCAGACCGACGACCGCGTAACGGGTGCGCCGGGCGGTGTCGGACGCGGTGGAGTGTGCTGCGCTGGCGGTCATGAAGCTCCTGCCGTCGGGGCCGGGGTGCGGAGAGGGCTGCAAACGCTTGTAGCAGGTGCGCGGGCCGCCCGCTCGCTCCGCGGCTCGCCGGGCGCCCGCAGGTGGCGATGACGTCATGATGCAAACGCTTGAAAACTTCCGCAAGAGCCATTGACCCGGCCCCCGACCCCTGACCTAATGGGCTCGAGCACGCGGTGTGTCCCGGCGCACAGCGACAGCAGGCATGTGAGTGATCGAAGGAGCTCCCTCATGACCATCTCCGGTAGGCGTCGCCCGGCGCCGCCCGTGCGTTCGCGGTGGCTGCGGCATCTGCTGGCCACCGGCGCCGCGCTGGCACTTCTCGCCACCGCTGCTTGCGGGGGTTCCGCGAGGGAGCAGGAGCCCGGCGCGGCACCGGTTACCGACCAGCCCGTACAGCTCGCGGTGGCCTGGTGGGGCGGCCCCGCGCGCGCGGAGTTCACGCAGAAGGTGCTCGACCTCTACACGCAGAAGCACCCCAACGTCACTTTCACCACCCAGTGGCAGGGCTACGCCGGCTACTACGACAAGATCAACACCTCGGCGGCAGGCCGGAACGCGCCCGACCTCATCCAGATCGACAACCGGGTCCTGCGCGAGTACGCCAACAAGGAGCTCATCGCCGACCTCACCCCGTGGCAGGGCTCCACCCTGAAGGTCGACAAGATCGACCCGAAGCTCCTCGGCACCGGGCAGCTCGACGGCAAGCTCTACGCGGTACCGCTCGCCTCGAACACGCAGGCGCTCGCCGTCGACCGCACGGTCGTCGAACCGCTCGGGCTGCTCCCCCCGGAGACCGGCTGGGCGAGTTGGGACGAGTTCGGCGCCTGGGCGGCCAAGGTCACCCAGGGCACCGGCGGCAAGGTGTCGGGCGTCCGCGACGAGAGCGCGAACATCAGCCTGTTCGAGTACTGGCTGCGGCAGAACGGCAAGGAGCTCTACGACGGGCAGAAGCCGGGCTTCACCACCGAGGACGTCACGGCCTGGCTCGAGCTGTGGGCCGGCCTGCGCACCAGCGGCGCGGCATCCTCCGCTGAGGTCGCCCAGCCCGCCAACGCCGGTGACATCTCCAAGAACACGGTGATCACCAAGCAGACCGCGTCGAGCTTCTCCTACGACAACCAGCTCACCGAGCTCAACAAGGCCACCGACCACGACCTGGTGCTCGTTCCGATCCCGGGTGCGCCGAGCGGCGCGTACGCGCGTCCCTCGCAGTTCCTCACCGCCTACGGGCGGGGCGAGAACGTGGGCACCGCCGTCGACGTGATCAACTTCTTCGTCAACGACCCCGAGGCCGGGGCGATCCTCGGCACCGAGCGGGGGCTTCCCCCCAACGACGACGTCAGCGCCGCCCTCGTCCCGACCTTCACCGACGAGCTGAAGTACGTGGCCGCCTACGACGACCGCGTCACGGCCCAGGCGGGCGACACGCCACCCGTGCCCGCCCAGGGCGATGCCCAGATGGTTCAGCTGCTCATCGCGGCCGCGGAGAACGCGGGCTTCGGACGCCAGACCCCGCAGGAGGCGGCCGCGGAGTTCGTCTCCCAGGCCACCGCCGAGCTCGAACGCGCGAGCAGCTGACCGGGAGCCGCGCGATGAGCAAGACACTCGAAACGCCGGCTGGGTCGGCGGCGGTGGCGGGCGCGGCAGGGGCGGCCGTCCAGCCGTCCGCCCACCGCCGTTCGGACCGGAAGCGGGAGGCCGTCGCCGGCTACGTCTTCCTCTCGCCGTGGCTGATCGGCCTCTTCGGCATCACCCTGCTGCCGATGCTGTATTCGCTCTACCTGAGCTTCACCGACTACGACCTGCTGCAGGACCCCGAGTGGGTCGGGCTGGACAACTACGTCCGGATGTTCACCGACGACCCGAAGTACTGGCACGCGGTGGGCGCCACCCTGGTGTTCGGCCTGGTCTCCGTGCCGCTGAAGCTCGCCGTCGCGCTCGGGGTGGCGCTGCTGCTGTATCGCAACCGGCGGGGTGTCGGTCTCTACCGGTCGCTGTACTACGTGCCCTCGTTGCTGGGCGGCAGCGTCGCGATCGCGATCGTGTGGCAGACGCTGTTCGGTGGCACCGGTGCCGTCAACGAGGTGCTGGGCTTCTTCGGCATCGAGGGTCGGAGTTGGATCGCCAACCCGTCGACGGCTCTGGGCACGCTCATCCTCCTCGCGGCGTGGCAGTTCGGGGCGCCGATGGTGATCTTCCTGGCCGGCCTGAAACAGATACCGGCCGAG
>DASYES010000703.1:0-5154 GCA_036498885.1 Pseudonocardia sp. | reverse complement strand
GACCTTCTGTTGGCAAATGGCCCACGCGGCTGCAGGGTGGACCCGGACCACGTCGTCGCGGTGGCAACCGACCCGAAATGCGGGTTCCCGCCCCCTCAGTGGGGACGGGAACCCGCATTTCTTGGTCGATCACCGCCCGCTTGCGGGATCCTGCATCGGATCGGTGGAGAGCACGTGGGCCTCATTGTCGTGGAAGTAGCGCAGGCCGTCGGCGATCAGGGACTTCACGTTGTTGCCGCCGGAGCCCGGACCCTGCACCACCGCGGTCATGACGACCCTCGGGTCGGGCATCGGAGACGCGGCCGACAGCCAGTTGTCGTAGGCGTCGTCGGAGAGGCTGCCGTCCTGTGCCGTGCCCGTCTTGGCTCCCACCGGGAACGGCAGGCCGGAGAGCCCGGTGCCGGTACCGTCGGTCACCACGGCGCGCATCCCGTCCCGGACCGGGCCGAGCTTGTCGGCGAACGGCACCGGGGTCGGCGCCGGGGCGGGCAGCGTCGTGAAGACGCCCCCGTTGGTCCCCGTCGCCATGCCCAGCCGCGGCGTGACGAGCTGGCCGGTGGCCACGCCTGCGGTCCAGAGGGCGTTCTGCAGGGGCGTGACCTGCAGGTAGCCCTGGCCGATGCCGAGGATCACCGTTGAGCCGCCGTACCAGGTGCCACCGTCTGCGGCCACGCTCTCCGGCGTGCCGATGTAGCCGGGCGACTCACCGGGAAGGTCGATCCCGGTCCGTTTGCCCACGCCGAGGGCGTGCGCCGCGTCGATGATCGGCTCGGGCCCGAGAGCGTTGGCGAGCTTGTAGAAGTACACGTCGTTGGACCAGGCGATGGACTGGACCAAATTCATGGGACCCATCGGCTTCCAGTTGCCGAACGTGTGGCCGCCGAGCGTGAAACTGGCGCCGGTCGGAATGACCTTGTCGGGCGGGATCACCGGGTCCACCATCTGAGCCGCGGCCACCACGAGCTTGAACGTCGACCCCGGCGGGAGTGCCGCCTGCGTCGCGTGCTCGAGCATGGGATGGCCCGGCGCCTTCGCGGCTGCCTGCACCCCGGCGACGTCGACCGGCGGGCCGTACACGTTGTTGTCGTAGGACGGGGCGCTCGCGAGTGCGAGGACCTGGCCGTTGCGGGGGTCCATCGCCAGGGCGGCGCCGACGTGGTTCTTGCGCTGGCCCCGCAGCGCGTTCACCAGGCCGGCGGAGAGCCGTTCCTGCAGCCCGAGGTCCAGCGACAGCCGCAGGTCGGCCCCGCGCACCGGCTCGACCCGCTCACCCATCGCGACGGGGATGCCGGGCGGGGACACGTACACGCACTGGCGTCCGTTCACGCCGCGCAGCACCGAGTCGTACTGCTGTTCCAGCCCGGCTCGCCCGACGATCTCGCCCGCCGGCAGGTCCGGCCACCGCTTGATGTCGGTGGGGGTCGCGATGCCCGCGAACCCGAGTACGGGGCCGAGAACGGAGCCGGTGGGATAGCTGCGCCTGGCTTTCGGGACGACGAGCACACCCGTGATCCCGGCTGCCGTGACCGCGTCGCCCGCCGCCCGCGGGACGTCCGCCAGCGGCAGGGACAGGGTGGTCGCGGGCGCGTTGTCCAGGGTGGTGCGCACGGCGTCGACGGGCTGGCCGATGAGGGAGGCGAGCTTGGCGACGTCGTCGGGCCGTGAACGCACCAGGGCCGGCACGGCGATGACCTGGTCCGTGGCGTTCTCCGCCGTGGAGGCACTCACCGCGAGCGGTGCGCCGTGCCGGTCGGTGATGGATCCTCGTGGCGCCGGGAGCCGGATGCACCGTGTCATCTGCTCGTGCCCGGCCGCCGCAAGCTCGGGGCCGCGGGCCGCCTGCAGGTTCCACCCGTAGAGCCCGAACAGCACGAGCAGCGCGCTCGAGGCGAGCGCGATCGTCCGCATGAGCCGCGGCCGGCGATGCCGCCAACCCGGCATGGTCCACAGCCGTCGGCGTGCTCCCTGCCGCCGGACGCCGAGGGCGACACCGAGTGCGGCGAGGTGCACCAGCAACGCCGTGCCGCCGAAGCTGAGCAGCGGGAACGGCACACCGGCCAGCGGGAGCAGGCCGAGGTTGCCTCCGACCGAGACGATGATCTCGACACCGAGCAGTATCGCGAGGCCGCCCGCGACCAGGGCGCCGTGTGGGCTCCGCGGCACCCGGCTGGCGAGGGCGAGCCGCCACACCAGCACGATCGCCGCGATGATCACCACGCCGCCGGCGACGAGCCCGTACTGCTCGACGACGCTGGCCAGCGCGAGGTCGGTCTCCTTCTCGGGGAGGTACTGGGCGAGCAGACCCGACAGCGGATCGCCCGAGCGGCCGAAGAGCGAGCCCGAGCCGACGGCGATGTGCGCCTGCCGCACCGCCCAGCCGGCGCCGGTGGGCGACTCGTGCGAGCCGACGAGGAAGCTGCCGAGGCGCTCCAACTGGTAGGGCCGCAGCGACCCGACCACCACGGGCGCTACGACGATGACGCCCGCGAACAGGGGCAGGATGATGCGTGCCGGGATCCGGCCGATGACCAGCATCGAGACCGTGAGAATCAGGAGCAGCATCGTGGTGCTGAGGTCCGGTTGCAACGCCGTGAAGGTGATCGGTACCGCGGCGAGCCCGATCCCGAGCACGAAGCGTTGCCAGGAGGGTCGCTGCGAGCCGAGCACCGCTGCGAGCACGAGCAGCACCCCGAGCTTGGCCAGCTCGGAGGGCTGGAACGTGAAGTCGCCGATCCCGATCCACCGGGTCGCGCCGTTGAAGGTCTCGCCGGCGACGTGCACCACTGCCAGGAGGACGACGGCACCGAGGTAGGTCAGCCAGCCCAAGGCCGTGAGCAGTGTGCCCCGGAAGCGCCAGAAGGCTGCCAGCAGCACGACCCCCGCGGCAGCGATCGCCGCCTGCCGGGCGGCGAACTCGAAACCGTCGACGGCCCAGAGGTTGGCCAGGCCTATGACGACCAGGACGAGTGCGGCGATGATGGCCACCACGTCAAAGGTGACCCCGCCCTTGTCCTTCCGTCGTGCCGGCTTGCGGCCACCGGCAGGCTCGTCTGCGGCCGGGTTGTCACCATGCTCAACGATCAGCACGCCGTAGCCTCCTCAACTTCGGTCAGCCGGACGGTTCAGCCGCGCGGGTCCCACAACTCGCATCGGACGGAACGAACACCGGTGCGCTCGCAGCGGTGGACGGCAGGTCGGTCCGGGCCAGCACGGCCAGTGCCTCGCCGGGCGGCAGCGCGACGCTGACGACGGCGACGGCCCGGTCGCCGTCCGGTGGCACGGTGACCTCGCCACCGGGAACGGTCGTCGTCGCCCCCGTGCAGCGGTCGAAGACCTGGAAGCCCCACGTGACGTTCTGGGGCGCGGCAGTCGGCTGCAGCGCCACCTGCAGCCGGACCGCGCACTCCGCGTCGGGTGTGCACTGGTTGACCGCGCGGAGATCCACCCCGATGACGGTCCCCGCGGCCGTGGGGGCCACGGGCGTGACGGGCAGGAAGGCCTGCGTGCTGGTCGGCGCCGGCGACCCCGCGCGGCCTGCTTCGAGCACGGCCTCGATGTCGCGGGTGATGGTGTCGCGCAGGAGGGCGATCTCGATCACGACGACCGTGACCAGCACCACGACGGAGAGCACCCACTTCCAGGTGCGGCCCGCGAGGACGCGCGCGAGCGAACGGGGCGGGCGTTCGGGGCGCAGTGGGCGCGGCGCGATCGGGGGTGCGCTGGTGAGCGGGGGGCGTGGTGGTGCGAGCGCACCGCCGTTCACCGCCGACACCATCCGGGCGAGCTCGGTCCGTGCCTCGCTGCCGCTCGCCGTGTCGGCCTCCCGGAGAAGAGATGCGACGGCTGCGACGCTTGCGCCGGGAAGGCGTGCCTCGGCGGCGGCCCGGTCGAGCGTTGCGATGGGGCCTGTGGTCGGTCGGTCCGAATCCGTGGTCGGTCGCCATGCGGCCGCTGTGAGCTCGTCGAGCACCGCGTCGGCGGCGGAATCCTTCACGGGAACGGGCGCATCGTCCTCGACCAGATAGGCATGTCCGTCCGCGCCGACGCGCACCGTCTCGATGCGGAGCGGGATCGGCCCTGCATCGCCACGGTCATCGCAGCGTTTCTCCAGATCGGTGAATACGTCGGTGGCCAGCGCAATTGCTTGGACGGGTGTCAGACGCGCGATGGAGAGCAGTCGCGCGAGACTCAGGCCTGCGTCCGGCGCGACTGGTTCGGGCTCCGGCGCCGCTTCGGCGTCGGCGTCGGTTTCGCTGACGGGCTGCTCGCCCGCGTCTCGCCACAACCAGGTGCGAGAGTCTTTCCGGGATGCCTCACGTCGACCCGAACCGGCTCGCACCATCGCCCTACCGCCCTCGGACTCGAGACGTCACTGCTGGTCGTGGGCGTGCAGAAGCACGCCCCGCCGATTTCGAGGTGGATCGAGTACTTCCCGCCGTCCGGCTCAGACCGGCGGGAGGGAGGGTCTTCGTGCTCGGACCTGATACCCCCGCTCGGCGCGACGCGTCTTGCCTCGGCCAGGTTCTCCGTCCATGGCGCCCCCTGCGCTGCGCACCTCCGTGCCTCATTTGAGCACGTCAGGAGGGTTACCGGCAGGCCGCCGACCGGAAACCCGCTGACCGGGGTAGTGAGCGCTCCGCCGCACGTGGAGGGGGCCCGTCGGTGCGTGACGGGGCAGCGGCACCCGGAGGACACGGAGCCCTCCATTTGCGGCTTCACGAGCGCTGTGCGGCGCTCGCTGTAGCGGGCCCGCGGCCGGCGCTGCGCTCGAGCCGCTGCTCGGCGCGTTCCCTCCTGTACGGAGCCGGGGTTGCGCCACCGCACCTGCCGCGGGGGATCCGCTGGCTGCGCCCCGGAGCCGAGCGGCGTCCGATGGTCGACTGCCGGCGCCTTGGTGGCGGTGCTAACACTGCCACGGCCGACTCTTATGACGAAGATCCTCTGTTACCGATATGCGGAGCATCCGGTATCGGTCGGATCTGCCGTTCGTGGGCGATCGTCGGCATGCTCTTGCAGGAAGGTGCCACCGATTGCAACTTATGATGTCCGATATTGATTTCCATATACCTCGACTTTGGTCCTGGCTGACTCGGGGGCAGGTACTGTTCAAGGGCGATGTGTCAGCAAAACCGCCCGCGCCACCGCTGCGGCGGT
>DASYES010000702.1:0-5442 GCA_036498885.1 Pseudonocardia sp. | reverse complement strand
ACCATTGCAGCCTGCCGATCAGTGGCAGGGGAAGCCGAGCAGGTGCCGGCCGTCGTGGACGAACTCGTGCAGCATCTCGCCGGGGAGCACCGAGGTCGCGCCCTGGTCGAGGCCGACGAGGTAGAGCAGAGCCAACAGGATCACCCCGCCGAACAGCGCCCACGGGGCGACCTCGCGCAGCGGGATCGGGGCGGGGACGACACCGGTGATCGACGGGCGTTCGGCGGCGGCCTGCGTCATGGGTGGTCCTCCTCGGCTATCACTTGCTCATCTGATGAACTGATCAGATGAGTGTTCTGCCGTCCTTGCGAGGTGTCAAGGCGTGGCGTGCCATGAGCGAGCTTGCGCGCGAATCGTTGACACAGCGCCAACGCGAAGCGCCGGCCTCGCGAAGCGAGGGCGTGCGATGAGCCGGCGTGCCACGTTCCTCGCCTCGGCCCCCACAGCCGCCACCGCGGCCGCCGCGTTCTCCGGCGACGAGCCGCTCGACGGGCGTGGCCGGGCCTGGGCCGACGCGGGACGGGGGCGCTCGCCACGCGCCGACCGGGTGCGACACGGGCCGGAACGGGCCTGCCGTGAGACCTGCTCCATCCTCGGCCTCGACGCCACGGTGGATCCGCTGCTACGGGACTGGGACCTGGCGTCATGGTCCGGCCGCACGCTCGACGACGTGGCCGCCGAGCGCCCCGACGACGTCGCTGCCTGGCTGACGGACCCGGACGCCGCGCCGCACGGAGGTGAGGCGCTCACGATGCTCCTGGCCCGCGGTCAGCGGTGGCTGGCGGGCCTGCCATCGGGGCACACGCTCGCCGTGTGCGCGCCCGCGGTGGTGCGGGCTGCGGTCGTCACGGTGCTGGGCGCCCCGGCGGCGGCGTTCTGGCGCATCGACCTGGGTCCGATGACGCTCACCGACATCCGCGGCGGCGGCGATCGGTGGACGGTACGCGCCACGGCTGTTCCGCTGGGCCGTGCGCCGTGAGTGCCGGTTCCGGTAGCCATCCGTTCGGGGTAGGTCCGAAACTCCTCTGGGGCGTCACCCGCCCGGTTCACCTCAGCGCTGAGCCGCCGCTACCGCAGCCGTCAGAGCGTCGGTGGACATGCCCACGTCCGTGCCGTTGACCTTGATGGTCGGCGTGCCGTTCACCCCGGCCCTGGAGGCGTCGTCGGTGACCGACTTCGTCCAGTTCGCGTACCGGTTGTCCTGCACGCACTGCGCGAAGTCGCCCCCCGCCCCCGCCTGCTGCCCGAGCGAGACCAGTTGGCTCTCGGGCAGGCCGTCACCGTTCTCGGGGGGCTGGTTGGCGTAGAGAAGCGTGAGGTACTGCGGGAACACCTTCGCGTCGGCCGCACAGGCGGACGCCGCGGACGAGCGACTCGAGTACTGGGTCGAGGAGAAGCGGTCCAGGAAGGCGACCGGGTGGTAAACCACCTTGGCCTGCCCCGCGCCGACGAGCTTGTCGATCGTGGGGCCGTTCTGTGTCTCGTACTGCTTGCAGATCGGGCACTGGAAGTCGAGGTAGATGTCGATGGTGGCGGGAGCGCTCGCCTGTCCGACGGTGATGCCGGTGCTCGTCCCGCCGGCTGGGACGGGGACGTCACCGGAGCCGCGCTGAGCGCGGTAGATGCCGAACCCGACGGCGCCCGCGAACAGGACGAGCACGACGACGGCGATGATGATTCCGGTGGACGGTCCGCGGCGTGCGGCAGCCACGCTGCCGCGTGCCGGGCGATTGCGCCGGCTCGCGCTGCCCGAAGGCATCAGGCGGTCTCCTTCCGGGCCATGAGCAGCCCGTCGAGGGCGATCCGGCTCCGTGGCCGGATCACGAGCAAGAGCGAGATGAGCAGGAGCGCGCCGTCACGGGCGAGTTCCCAGCCGTAGGTGGGGTCCGCGCCGGCGGCGAGCTCGCCACCCGAACCGAAGCATCCGCAGTCGATCCGAAGCCCCCGCGCCCATGCGGAGGCGATCCCGACGACGAACGCCGCCATCAGTAGCGACGATACGACTGCGGACGCCCGGATGCCGACACCGATGACGAGCAGGATCCCGAGCAGGATCTCCACGAGCGGGAGACCCGCGCCGACCACCTGTGCGGCGATCTCGGGCAGCAGCCGATACGCGCGCACCGCTCGTACCGACGCGTCCAGGTCCGTCACCTTTGCCACACCAGCGGCTATCCACACGCCACCGACGACGAGGCGACCGACGGTGAGCAACCAACCGACAACGGGTTCGCCGGACGACCAGCGGGCGCGGGTGAGCTGCTCAGTGGGCTTCGACACGTCTGTCATGCCGCGCGATGACCCGTCGGTTCGAACCCTTGCCCGCCGCGGCCGTCAGGCCCGCGCGCGGGGATGAGTGAGCCGAAGGGGTGGCCGGGGACGGGGGCACGACCTGCTTCACCGCCTGCACCGGCGGTTCTGCCGCCGTCGTCGCGGTTGAGGATCCGGAACACGAGCAGCAGCACCAGCCCGATCACGACGACGCCGTGCCCGACCAGCCGGCCCGGGTCGACCCGGCCCGCGACCAGGTCCGGAACGCTCAACGCGGTAAGTACGCCGACGAATGCGGCGATCATGGGAACGAGCCCCGCGCAGGGCCGGAACCGGCCCAGCGCCACCCAGCCGAACGCGACACCGAGCGCGAGGTTCCACGCCGCGCTCTCGTGCGAGAAGTGGGCCGCACTGGCGCCGCTCAGTCCCATGCCGGGCATCACGACATGGGTCTCATCACTCGCCGTGACAGCGATGCTCGCCCCGGCGAGGCTGAGCTGCCCGAGCGCGACCGCACCCAGACCGGCGCGTACGACGTCGAGGGCCCACCGTCGTCTGCGGACATGACGCCCATGCTCCGCGGCCGCGTTCTCCCGCGTCGGTGCCGCGTTCGTCCACGCCTCGAGCAGCAGCCCGGGCGCGAGGTCGACGACGTCCTCCACCGGCCGGATGCGCGCCAGCCGCGTGATGTGCGCGGCGTCGTCGACGAACGCGCGGCACGCGGAGCAGGTCGACAGGTGCGCTTCCGCTCGCTCCGCTCCGGCGACCCCGCCGGGCGGATCCTCTCCGTCGAGCCGGGCCGAGACCGCCTCGCGACACTGCCGGCAATCGAGGTCGGATTCCTGGCCGCCCGGTTGCCAATCCGTTCCCATGCAGACAATGGTCGCTCCTGAGGGCCGCGTGGTTCCCGTGAGAAGCGCCATCTACGGTGCGAGGCGTGGCGGATCGGGCGGACGACAGCGAGATCACCGCGTGGGCGCTGGCGGCCGGACAGGGCGACGCCGACGCACTCGCGGCGTTCATCCGTGCCACCCAGCGTGACGTACACCGCTTCCTGAGCCATCTGAGCGGCCCGGCCGATGCCGAGGACCTGCGCCAGGAGACATACCTGCGAGCGCTGGGATCGCTGCATCGCTTCGCCGGAGAGGCACCCGCCCGCACCTGGCTCCTGTCGATCGCCCGCAGGGCCGCAGCCGACGCGGTGCGCCGTGCGCGGCGCCGCCCGCGGACCGATGGGGTCGAGATGTGGGAGGCGCTGGGCGACAACCCGATGGTGGTGCGCGGCCCCGCGGAGGGCGAGGTCCTGCTCCGCATCCTGGTGGAAGGGCTGGACTCCGACCGCCGGGAGGCCTTCGTACTGACCCAGGTGCTGGATCTCAGCTACGCCGAGGCCGCGGAGGTGTGCGGCTGCCCGATCGGCACGATCCGGTCGCGCGTCGCGCGTGCCCGGGAAGACTTGGTCGCGGCGCTGCAGACACATCCGCGCAAGCGACACAGCGGAAGCTGAACCGGGGCTTGACCCTCCCACCGTGTGAGGCCCTCTACTCGGAGCCGTCATGTTCACCATCGGAGACTTCGCCGAGTACGGCCGGGTGTCGGTCCGCATGTTGCGTCACTACGACGCCATCGGGTTGCTGCGTCCCGCGTACGTCGATCCGGCCAGCAGCTACCGCTACTACCGGTCCGAGCAGCTCACGCAGCTCAACCGCATCGTCGCGCTGAAGGGGCTCGGCTTCGGGCTCCACCAGATCGGATCGATCGTGCACGACGCCGTGAGCGCGGAGGAGCTGCGCGGGATGCTGCGGCTACGGCGGGCGGAGCTCGAGACGACCGTGGCCGAGGCGGCCGCCCGGTTGGCCATGGTCGAGGCGAGGCTCCGGACGATCGAGAGCGAGGATTTCGTGCCCACCGACGCCGTCGTCGTCAAGAGCCTTCCTGCCTTACGGGTGGCCGAGCTGACCGGTACCAGCGGAAGCCTCGACCCTCGGGAGCTCCGGCCGGTCGTCGACGCCCTCTACGACTGATTGCGCAGCTGCCTGGACACCGCCGCCGTGGTGGCGACCGGGCCGGCCGTCACCCGCTACGAGGACGTGCCGGGCAGCGGCGCGGTGGTGGTACACGCGGGGCTGCCGGTTGCGGCGTACGTCGACGGTGCCGGAGCCGCTCGCCTCGTCGACCTGGCCGGGGTCGCCCGCGCCGCCACCATCGTGCACTGCGGCTCACCGGACGACGTGCTGCCCACCGTGCAGGCGCTGGCCCGATGGCTCGACGCCAACGGTCACCGCATGACGGCGCAGCACGCCCGTGAGCTCGCGCTCGCTTGTCCGCCGGACCGTGCTGAGTGGGTGATCGAGCTCCAGGTCCCCATCGACGCGGCACGATGACGGACCGGATCCTCCACAGGACTACGCCACGATGAGGTAGAGCCCGTACAGGACGATCGCGGCAGCGGCGGTGAGGCAGATTCCGGCGATGGCTGTGCTGCCGCCTACGCCGATGCGGGGCGAGGGCCCTTCAGCGCCTGCACTCTCCCGGGCTGACAGCGCGACCAGCGCGAAGGACACCAACACCACGACCGCGACCGCGGCGGCGAAGGACACGACGAAGACGATCAGTATGGAATCCCAGGCGATGTGCATGGTGGCTCCTCCCGCTATGCGGCCGTGGCAGCGGCGGGCTGCGGTGCCGGGACGTCGTTGACGTTGTGGGCGTTGACGGGACGGAGGCGGGACGCGGCGTAGATACCGGCGGAGATGCCGATTCCGACAACGGCGACGATGATCGTGCCCAAGGTGCCGCTGCCGGCCACCCACGCGGCGACGGCACCCATGATCGCGGCCGCGGGCAGCGTCATGATCCAGGCTGTCGCCATCCGCCCGGCCACGCCCCACTGCACCGATGCCAGCTTCCGGCCCGCGCCCGCACCGAAGATCGAGCCGGTACAGACCTGTGTGGTGGACAGTGCGAAGCCGAGGTGGGCCGAGGTCAGGATGACGGCGGCGCTCGAGGTCTCGGCCGTGAAGCCCTGCGGGCTCTGGATCTCGCTGATCCGCTTGCCCATGGTCTGGATGATCCGCCAGCCACCGAGCGAGGTGCCCAGCGCGATCGCCAGCGCGCACAGGAAGATCACCCAGAACGGCGGGCTCGCGCCCTCGGGGAGCGTTCCGACGG
>DASYES010000701.1:0-5321 GCA_036498885.1 Pseudonocardia sp. | reverse complement strand
GCCCTCGTCGGCCGAGCGGAACACCCGCTGGAGGTGGTCCGCCATGGGCGGGCCCGAGGTGGGTGCGACGCCGACCGGAGTGGCGACAGCCCGACGACGAGCCAGCCAGGCCCCGACTACGAGGCCGAGCACGAGCGCGCCGACGGCGATCGCCACGCACACCAGCGGGTTCACAACCCGCATCGTAGGCAGCACGGCCACGGTCGGGGCCAGTTCACGTGCCGGTCGTGATGCTGATGACGTCGCAGGACGCCAGATTTCGACCGCAGTTCACAGCGCGTTCACCCGGTCGGCAATCCGCACAGGACAGCCGCGAACGGACAGGCCTCAGCGCCCCTGTGCCGCCACCGCCGCGGCGGCCGTGAGGGCGGCCTCGGGATCCAGATACGTGCCGCCGGGCTCCGTGGGCCGAAGGTCGTCGTCGAGCTCGTAGCGCAGCGGGATGCCCGTGGGGATGTTCAGCCCCACGATGTCGCTGTCGGAGATCCCGTCGAGGTGCTTGACCAGCGCGCGCAGCGAGTTGCCGTGCGCAGCGAGCAGCACGACCTTGCCGGCCCGCAGGTCGGGCACGACCGCCGACTCCCAGTACGGCAGGAACCGCTCGACGACGTCGGCGAGGCACTCGGTGCGCGGGACCTCGATGTCGTGGTAGCGCGGGTCGCCGTCCTGGCTGAACTCGGAACCGAGCTCGATGGGGGGCGGCGGGACGTCGTAGGAGCGCCGCCATTCCATGAACTGCTCGTCGCCGAACTGCTCCGAAGTCTGCTTCTTGTTCTTGCCCTGCAGCGCGCCGTAGTGCCGCTCGTTGAGCCGCCAGTCGCGGCGCACGGGAATCCAGTGCCGGTCGCACGCGTCGAGGGCCAGGTTCGCCGTGGAGATCGCCCGGCGGAGCACGGAAGTGTGGACGACGTCGGGCAGCAGATCCGCCTCGCGCAGCAGCTCACCGCCCCGGCGGGCCTCCTGCTCTCCCGTCTCGGACAGCGGCACGTCCACCCACCCGGTGAACAGGTTCTCGGCGTTCCAGACGCTCTGGCCGTGTCGCAGCAGCACCAGTGTTCCCATGGCGGCAACTCTGCCAGGCGCAGGGCTGGTGTCGCGGAAACGGGGTTCCTCGCCCGGATCCGGTGTCCAGGCGGATGGATCGCAAGGCGGAGGAGGCACCGATACCGCTGTTGTATCGGCGCCGAACGACAACGCCGCGAGGCGCCGCCTGGGCGCCGGAGGCGGGCAAGACGACCTCGTTTCCGCGACACTGGATCATGCGCCGACCGTCAGGCTCCGCAGTGCGGTGTCGAGCACGGGCTCGTAGCTTTCCCAGTAGTCCGCCAGCGATGTGCCCGTCGCGACGATCGCGGAGCCGTCGTGCATGGCGAACAGCTGCTCGTTGCGCAGCGCGAGGCCCGACCCGGGGTCGACGAACGTCCCGCCGAGCAGGTGTGCGGGCGTGCCGTCACGCAGCACGACCGACTCGTCGATGGTGGAGGCGTAGCCGTCGAGGCTCGTCAACTCCTGCCGGGCGCCGGTGACGGCGTCGGACAGGTCCGCCGGTGACGGGACGACGAGCACGTTGATGTTGGCGCTGAACCCTCGTGTCTCGGTGGCCGCCGACCGGGGTTCCAGGAACAACGCCGCCGTCGCCTGCTCCCCGCTGTGGTCGACCACCCACCCGGCAGGCGGGGTGAGCCCGAAGCGGCCCTGCGCGTCGTCGAAGGGCTTGCCCGACGGCGCCGAGGCCGGTGCGGCGGACGGCGAGCCGCTCACCCGCTCGGGAGCAGCGACGCCTGCAACGGTGGTCGAGCAAGCGGCGAGCGCCATGCCCGTCACCAGCACCAGCGCCAGGCCGCAGCGTGTGCCCCACATACCGCCCCCTTCCGGCCGAAGGGAACATGATCACCCATGGCAGGACGGACGGGATCAGCGGCTACGAACTCCGCGAGTCAGGACAGGGGTGCTCGGCCTCCGCCGCGACCTTGCCCGGACGCTCGATGATGCTCTCCAGCAGCGCCTTACCCCGGTGCTCCACCGTGAGCCCGCCGAGCACGACGGTGCAGATCTCCCGCAGCTGCGACACCTGCTCGGGCGTCAGGCGGTCGAACATGAGCTCGCGCACGGTCCGGACGTGGCCCGGTGCGGCCTCGGCCAGCGCCGCGAAGCCGTCATCGGTGAGCTGGGCGAGCGTGCTGCGCCGATCGTCGAGACAGGGCACCCGGCGGATCCAGCCGTTGCCCTCGAGCCGGGCCACCGCATGGGAGAGCCGGCTCTGCGAGCTCTGCGTGACGGCGGCGAGGTCGCTCATCCGCAGCGTCCGCCGCGGAGAGTCCGAGAGCATGGCCAGGATCTGGTAGTAGGCGTGCGACATCGACGACTCGCGCTGCAGTTGGCGATCCAGCGCCGACTCCAGAAGCGTGGTCGTGGCCACGTAGGACAACCACGTCTGCAGCTCATCGGGTGTCAGCCAACGCTCCTCGTCACCATCCACAGCCTCAGGGTACCTAGAAGTTGAACCCTCACATTTTCTGACGTACCGTCGCGTTCGACACAGACTCGTCGGAGGACCGGATGCCCGTCCAACGTCTCAACCACGCCGTGCTCTACGTACGCAACCTCGACCGGAGCGTGGCCTTCTACACCGAGGCACTCGGCTTCCGAGTCGTCCACAACATGCCGGGGCGCGCGAGCTTCCTGCAGGCGGAGGGGTCGACGAACGACCACGACCTCGGCCTCTTCGTGATCGGGAGTTCCGCCGGGGCGTCACAGGCCGGCCGCAGCACGGTGGGGCTCTACCACCTGGCCTGGGAGGTCGACACGCTCGCCGAGCTCAAGCGCATCGCGGCCGTGCTCACCGATCGCAGCTCACTCGTGGGGGCCTCCGACCACGGATCCACCAAGGCCCTCTACGCCCACGACCCCGACGGCCTCGAGTTCGAGGTCAGCTGGCTCGTACCGGCCCACCTGCTCACAGCCGACGAGACGATCCGAACGGTCGCCCTCGACATCGACGCCGAGATCGAGCGGTACGGCGCCGACACCCAGGGCGGCATCGGCGTCTCGATCGCCGCGAGCTGAGCAGGCGCTCGAGGGCTCAGGCCCCTGCACCCATGCGGTAGCCGTCCCGTGCGGAGAATCGCGCGGTCACGCTGAACCGGTCGGCACGCACGAGCGTCTGCCGCCACTCGACGGGCAGCTCGCCCGCGCAGCCGAGCCGGTCGATCGCGAACGCCGCCACGCCTGCGCCGATGCCCAGCAGCTCACGCTCCGCCTCGTTGGGCACCACGGCCCGCACCCGCTCGCTCCCGCCCGTCACGCGTACGCCGCACCGGGCGGCGTACACCGTGTAGAGCGCGGTGCGGCTGAAGTCGACGTCGAGCAGTGGCGCAGCGAGCCGCTCGGGCAGCCAGACACGGTCGACCGCGAGAGGGTCGGAGTCGGCGAAGCGCAGGCGCTCGAGATGCACCAGCGGCGTCGACTCCTCCAGCCCGAGCCGGGCCGCGACCACGCCGTCGGCACGGACGTCGAGGGTGCGCACGACGCTGCGCTGGACCTGACCGGTGGCCTCCACCGCCGAGAACAGGCTGAAGATCTCACCGAGTGGCTGCTCGATCTCCGCGGGCTCGGCCCTGCGCGGAGTGCGGCCGCGACCGGCGATGACC
Source organism: Pseudonocardia sp. (assembly GCA_036498885.1). Lineage (GTDB taxonomy): Bacteria > Actinomycetota > Actinomycetes > Mycobacteriales > Pseudonocardiaceae > Pseudonocardia. The sequence goes on along the minus strand of DASYES010000701.1, from coordinate 1,671 downwards.
AGGCCCTCGTCCCGCAGCCGCCGCACCGCCTCGCGCACGGTGTGGCGGCTGACGCCGTACTCGGCCACGAGAGCGAGCTCGCCGGGGAAGGCCACGCCGAACTCGTCGCGCTCCAGGCGGCGCCGCAGGTCGGCCAGCAGCTGAGCCCACAGGGGCTCGCCTGCGAGGCGGTCGAGCGTGCGCGCCGTCATGCCGTCCTCCCGGTTGCGGACGGTGGGCAGGTGCCCTGGCGCGCGATGTACAGGTAGATGCTCATCACAGTGGTCTCCGGACGGGGGCCGTGCGCGGTCAGTCCGCGACCGAGCGGAGCCGGCCGGTGAGTCCGTGCAGCGCTTCGTGGAGCTCGACGCTCTCGGCGCGGCTGAGCCCGGTGGCCTCCCCCACGCGCTTCTGCGTACTGATGACGTCGCGCTTCAGCGCACGGCCCGCGGGCGTCAGTGACACCACAACGGAACGCTGGTCGGCGACCTGGCGGTCGCGGCACACGAGCCCGAGTGCCTCGAGCCTGCGTAGCAGCGGTGAGAGCGTGCCCGTCTCCAGCTGCAGGGCCTGCCCGATCCCGGTGACGGTGGCCTCCCCTCGCTCCCAGAGCACGAGCATCACCAGGTACTGGGGGTAGGTCAGCCCGACCGCGTCCAGCAGGGGGCGGTAGTAGCCGGTCATGGCCCGTGAGGCCGCGTAGATGGCGAAGCACAGCTGCTCGTCGACGGGTGCGGACCGCGTCTGTGCCTGCTGCGCCATACGTCCCACCGTATGTTGCCGCGCCCGGCTCCGGCACCCCGCACCCGCCCGAGTGGCGCGATTCGGGCTCAGTGGCGGCCCAGCAGGTTGTCGGAGACGTCCTGCAGGTGCCGGCGCATGCGGTCGCGGGCACCGGTGGGATCGCGGTCACGAAGCGCCTCGACGATCGCGGCGTGTTCCTCGTGGTAGCGCAGCCGCCGCTCGGGGCTGGAGGTGCGCCGCTTGAGGCTGCCCCACACCGGCAGGCTGCGCGCCGTGTTCATCACGTCGAACATGCTGATCAGCAGGCCGTTGTGCACGGCTAGCGCAATGGCCCGGTGGAGCCGGGCGTCCCAGGCCTCGAAGTCCTCGAAACCCTCGCTGCCCTCACCGCCGTGCAGGCATTCGGCGATCCGGTCGAGATCCGCCTGGGTGGCCACCCGGGCGGCGAGCTCCGCAACCGGCGGTTCGATCAGCAGCCTCACCTGCATGATCTCGGCCGGGCTGGTGTCGGGCGGCGCACCGTCGGCAGGCGGAAGCGCCGCCTCGGTGAGGAACGTGCCCCGTCCGACGTGGCGGATCACCACCCCGTCGCGCTCGAGGACCTCGAGGGCACGGCGGATCGCGCTGCGCGGTGCGGACAGCCGCTCCACCAGGTCGCGCTCGGTGGGGAGCTTCGAGCCGGGGCCGAGCGTGCCGTCCTGCGTGCCCTGCTCGAGCAGCGCACGCAGGGACCTCTCCACCGCCAGCACGCCCGTACCCTACCGCACGCTGAACCAATGGTGACCAATTGGGACGTCGTCGATCGGTTGCGTGCCCGCTATCGACAGCAGAGGCGGGACACCGTACGGTCGATCAGGTTCCGATTGGTTCAATTGGTTGAGATTGGTGTGCGCAATGAAGCTGGTGACCTTCTCCGCCGGGGCCACGCCAAGGGTCGGCGTGGTCAGC
>DASYES010000700.1:0-3766 GCA_036498885.1 Pseudonocardia sp. | reverse complement strand
GGTCGAGGTGCAGCGTGACCGGAACCTCGATACCCGCGGTCATGGAAGTCCACATGGAATACAGCACGTCGACGCCGATCGACTTCACGGTCTTCACCGACGTCTGCACGATCAACGGCGACGATTTCTCGACGGCCGCCGCGAGAACAGCCTCGAGAGTCAGGTCGTTGAACACGTTGATGGCCGGCACGCCGTACCGTTTGTCGAAGGCGTCGGACAGGATGTCGGTGAGTGGCACGACAGGCACGGTTCGATGCTAGCCAGGTGGTATCGCATTTCCAGGCGTGGTTCTCCCCATCTTCGCCTGGGGGAAATCCCCTACCTCGGCGCTTCGGACGGGCCCGTCCAGCGGGCGAGAGCCGTCCGGTTGGGCGAACCGGTCTTGCGCAGGAGCGCTCCGACATGCTTCTCGACGGTCTTCGCCGAGATCCCGAGCCGGTCGGCGATCTGCTTGTCGCGCATTCCGAGCTCCACCAGCGTGCGGACCTCGCGCTCCCGGCTGGTGAGCCGGTCGGGGCGGTCGCGCCCCCGCACGGCACCGATCACGCTCTCGGTGAGCAGCGCGTCCCGGCGGGCCGCGGCCAGCACAGCGCGGGCGAGCGCCGCGCCGTCCAGATCGGTTCCGATACAGCCGCAGGCCCCGGCGTGCACGGCGTCGCGTAGCAGCTCGTCGGAGAGATCGTCGGTCATCACGAGCACCGAGACCCCCGGGCCCGCGGCCCGGATGTAGGAGGTCAGCCGGGCGCCGTCGAGAACCGGCATCCGCAGGTCGAGCAGTACGACGTGCGGGTCGAGCACCCGTATCGCGTCGACCGCGTCACGAGCGTCGCCGATCTCGCCCACGACGAGGATGTCGGGCTCCGCCTGGCCCAGCAGCCGCACGAGGCCTGCCCGGACGACGGGCCGCGCGTCGACGACGAGCACCCGCCACGGCACGTCCGCGCGTGCCGAGCTGCCCGTGTCGCGTGGCACGTAGGGGATCCGCACCCGGATCTTGGTGCCCCACCCCGGCGTCGACTCGATCTCCAGCTCGGCGCCGAGCCGATGCGCCCGCGCGACGATCCCGTGCAGACCGAGGCCGGACCTCCTGCGATCGGTGAGCACCGCGGGGTCGAATCCGACGCCGTCGTCCTCGACGACGACCGCGACGTCCTCGGTGCCGTACATCATGCCGATCCGGACCGACGCGGCCCTGGCGTGCGTGACGACGTTGGTGAGTGCTTCCTGCACCAGGCGCAGTGCCTGCTGGCCGATCTCGGGCCGCAACGCAGGCGGCTCGCCCGTGACGACGAGATCGGTGCGGATGCTCGTCGTCGAGCGGGCCCATGCGAGCTCGACGGCGATGGCGTCCTCCAGCGAGTGCAGCTCGAGCAGCGCCGGCCCGAGCCCGAGGACGGTGCGCCGGGTCTCGGCGAGCGCGGCACGGGCCGCCTCCCGCGCCGCGGAGATGTGCTCCGAGCCCGGGTCCTCGCAGGCGTCGAGATGCAGGAGGATCGACCCGAGGGCACGGGCCACGGTGTCGTGGACGTCGCGCACGACCCGCTCCCGCTCGACGCTCACGGCCAGTCGCCGGGCCCGTTCAGCGGCTTCGGCGTGCAGCCTCGCGTTGACGATGGCGATGGCGGCGTGGGTGGCGAACAAGCCCAGCAGTGCGATGTCCTCGTCGCGGAACCGGACCTGCGGGTCGGTGCTGAACACGACGCAGGCCCCGATGATCTGGCTGCCCCACTCGATGGGCACCGCGACGGTCGCGTGCAGCCGGGCCCGGTCGGGCGGGGCGACGTGGCCCCCGCGGACCTGGGCGTAGTTGTCGAACACCACAGGCGCCCGGTTGGCGACGACCGCGCCGGTCGCGCCTTCCTCCAGTGGGAAGACCTTGCCCTCCTGGCAGCCGACGCCGAGGTCGACCTCCTTGCGGTAGGTCCCGGCCCGCTCGTCGACGGTGGAGATGGAGCCGGCGTCGCCGCCGAGAAGGACGACTGCGCGCCGCAGGATGCGCTGCAGCAGCGGCTGCAAGCTGAACTGGCCCGCGAGGTCTTCGACGGCTCCGGTCAGAGCGTCGACCTGGTCGTGCGGACTGACCTTGGCGCGTCGTCCGTTCGCGACGGCCAGGGTTTCCTCGCTGCTCACCCCGGGGGCCAGGGCACGCAGTGGCGTGAGGCGCGCATCTTCAGATGGTATCCGCGAAGACGGCGGCCGACCTCCCGCGAACGGTAGCCGTCGAAGGTCCCGACATGCGCCTCGGCGCGTTGCGCCGCGCTCGTTGACGGAGTGCGGGCAGGTTTCCTAGTGTCCGGCGCAGGGTGATCGGGGTCACCCTTCCTGGGGGGTCCAGTGGCGGGCAGCGCGGATGCACGTGCGGTGGCGCGATCTCGCCTGCCCAGCCGCTCCGGTCCAGGCGCATGCGGCGTCCGGGCCGGGAGCCGACCGAGCGACACGAACCGCGGTCCGTTCCGGCGGAAGCGGAGAGGGAGCGATCATGCGAACGATCACGGGCGGTAAGCGCTCGCTGGGGGCGGCCCTGGCCGTGGCACTGGCGGGGATCGTTGCTCTCGCCGGGTGCACCCAGAAGAACCCGGACGCGGCGGCGGGCGGGGGAGGCGGCGAGGACCGGGTCACCGTGGCGTTCGTGCCCAAGCTGCAGGGCATCCCGTACTTCGAGGCGATGAACACCGGTGGTCAGCAGGCGGCGCAGGACCTCGGCATCGAGTGGATCTACCGCGGCGGCACCACTGCCGACCCGGGCGCGCAGACCGACATCGTGAACTCGCTGATCCAGCAGCGCGTCGACGTACTGGTGGTCGCACCCAACGACCCGGACTCGATGGCTCCGGTGCTGCAGGAGGCCAAGGACGCCGGCATCCACGTGATGACCAGCGACACCGACGCCCCTGGCTCCGTCCGCGAGGCGTTCGTCAACCAGGCCACCGCGGAGGGCGTCGGCACCGCACTCACCGACTCGCTGATGACGGCCATGGGCGGCTCCGGGAAGTACGCGATCGTCTCCTGCGGCCAGACCGCTGCGAACCTCAACTCCTGGATCGAGGTGCAGCGCAAGGTGACCGCGGAGAAGTACCCCGGCGCGCAGATCGTCGACGTCGTCTACGCAGGTGAGGACGAGGCGCAGTCGGTGGCGATGGCGAAGGACTTGATGAACGCCCACCCGGACCTCACCGGCCTCGTCGGGGAGTGCACGGCGTCCGCGCCGGGCGTCGCCAAGGCCGTGACGGAGGCGGGCAAGGTCGGGCAGGTCTTCACGGTCGGTCTCGGCACGCCGCAGTCGATGAAGCAGTACCTCGACAACGGCTCGTCCTCCGCGGCGATCCTGTGGGACGTCGAGCAGCTCGGCTACCTCACCGCGTGGGCGGGCAAGCAGCTCGCGTCGGGCACGCCGTTCCAGGCCACCAACAAGGTCAACGACTCGCTGACCGCTGTGCAGTGGACCGAGAGCGACAAGTCGCTCCTGCTGGGCAACCCGTTGCAGATCACCAAGGACAACGTCGACCAGTACAACTACTGACCCGATGGCTCAGCCCAACGGGGGGCCTGTCGGAGAACACCTCGTCCTGCTCCGGCTGCAGGACGTCCGGAAGCACTACGGCGGGGTGCGGGCCCTGCGCGGAGTGGACTTCGAGGTCCGGGCGGGCGAGGTGCACGCCCTCGTCGGCGAGAACGGCGCGGGCAAGTCCACACTGATCAAGATCCTGGGCGGCGCCGTCCCGCCGGATGCCGGTCGCGTCACGCTCGACGCGGTCCCGCTGCCACC
>DASYES010000699.1:0-3620 GCA_036498885.1 Pseudonocardia sp. | reverse complement strand
CCCTCGGTGGTCGTGAGCCGGTGGCACGGCGTGTTGTTGTAGAAGCCCGCCTTCGCGAGGCTCATGAAGTTCTCCACGGCACACGGACCAGTGGCACGGTCCAGCGTCAGCGGGATCGGGCCCTTGTCGGTCTGGATCGTGGCCGGCACGATGCCGCTGGTGCTCGCCTCCGTCAGGGTCGGGACGGGGACGGGCTTCGCGGCAGGATCCTGCGGCGTTGGCGTGAACGCGCAGTGGCCCAACGCAGCGGGCAGGGCGGGAGCCGGGGTCGGCGTCGGAGGGGCAGCGGCCGGAGCCGGTGCGGAATCGCGGCCCATGGTGGAGAGCAGCACCACACCCACGACGACCACCACGACGACGGCGACCGAGGTGATAATGGCAATCCGCTGGCGACGTTTGGCCCGCGCGGCCCGTCGCTGCTGCTGGTTCGCCAGCTTCCGCTTGGCCGCATCGCGCCGCATCTGGTTCGTCGCCACTCGGTACTCCCTCGCCTTCGCTACCCGGGCCGCAGGATAACGACTGTTCCTGTGAGGTTTCGGAGTGGTCACCAGCGCGTACGGGGAGTGCGGCGCCGTGCGGGGTCAACCGCGCGACCTGCGGTGTCGGACAGGTCCTAGTCTGGTGGGGTGCTCGTCGCAGGATTTCCCGCCGGTTCGTTCCAGACCAACTGCTATGTCGTGGCAGCGGCTGCGGGCGAGGCGTGCGTGGTGGTCGACCCCGGCCAGGACGCCGTCGAGCCCCTGGAGGAGCTGCTCGCCGAGCATCGCCTCACGCCGGTGGCGGTGCTGCTGACCCATGGCCACTTCGACCACACGTACAGCGTCGCGCCCGTGTGTGACGGCCACGACATCCCGGCCTGGATCCACCCGGAGGACCGGGAGATGCTCGCCGACCCGATGAAGGGCATCTCGGCGGAGTCGGCGGCGTTCTTCGGTGGCCGGATGGAGCTGCGCGAACCCCGCGAGGTCCGCGAGCTCGCCGACGGCAGCGCCCTCGACATCGCCGGGCTCACGCTGCGCGTCGACCACACACCGGGCCACACCCGCGGCTCCGTCGTCTTCACCACCCCCACCGACGAGGGAATCGAGGTGATCCTCGCCGGCGACACGCTCTTCGCGGGTTCGATCGGCCGCACCGATCTCCCCGGCGGGGACCACGCGCAGATGATGACCAGCCTGCGCGACAAGCTCCTCACCCGGGACGACTCCGCGGTCGTGCTGCCCGGGCACGGGCCCACCACCACGGTCGGACGGGAGCGGGCCTCCAACCCGTTCCTGCAGGGGCTGGACCTGCCGACCACCGGGCGCGGGCTGTGACGGCCGCGCGCAGCGAGGAGCGGGCCGGCGCCGTGCAACAGCGCCCTGCCGCGTTCGCAGCTCCCAAGGGCATCCCGGAGTACGTGCCCCCGGACTCGGCGGGTTTCGAGCACGTCCGCAACACGCTCGTCGCCGCGGCGGACCGTGCCGGGTACGGGCTCATCGAGCTTCCGGTGTTCGAGGAGACGGGCCTGTACGCCCGCGGGGTCGGCGAGTCCACCGACGTCGTGAGCAAGGAGATGTACACCTTCGCCGACCGCGGTGACCGGTCGGTCACGCTGCGCCCGGAGGGTACGGCCGGCGTCGTGCGCTCGGTGATCGAGCACGGGCTCGACCGCGCCGGGCTACCCGTGAAGCTGCGCTACGCGGGCCCGTTCTTCCGCTACGAGCGTCCGCAGGCCGGGCGCTACCGGCAGCTGCAGCAGGTGGGCATCGAGGCGATCGGCGTGGACGACCCGGCGCTCGATGCGGAGGTCATCGCCATCGCCGATGAGGGGTTCCGCGCGCTCGGCCTCACCGGCTACCGCCTGGAGATCACCTCGCTCGGCGACGCCGAGTCCCGCCCTGCCTACCGGGCGCTGCTGCAGGAGTTCCTGGCCGGGCTCCCGCTCGACGAAGCCACCCGCAACCGGGCGGCGATCAACCCGCTGCGAGTGCTCGACGACAAGCGCTCCGACGTGCGCGCGTTGCTGGCCGACGCCCCGCTGCTCGTCGATCACCTCTCGGCCGCCTCCGCCGAGCACCACGCCGCGGTGAAGCAGCACCTCGACGACCTCGGCGTGGCCTACGTGGAGAACCCGCGGATGGTCCGGGGCCTTGACTACTACACGAAGACGACCTTCGAGTTCGTGCACGACGGGCTCGGCGCTCAGTCCGGGATCGGCGGCGGCGGGCGCTACGACGGCCTGATGGCCACGCTCGGCGGGCAACCGCTGTCGGGCGTCGGCTACGGCATCGGCGTGGACCGCACCCTCCTCGCCTGTCGCGCGGAGGGCGTCGCGCCCTGGTCCGAGGCACGATGCGAAGTCTTCGGCGTGCCGCTGGGCGAGGTGGCGAAGCGACGGCTCGTGGTGCTGGCCGCACAGCTGCGCCGTGCCGGAGTCCGGGTCGACCTGGCGTACGGCGGCCGTGGGCTCAAGGGTGCGATGAAGGCCGCCGACCGGTCCGGCGCCCGCTTTGCGCTGGTGCTCGGTGATCGCGACATCGAGGCCGGCACCGTGGGACTCAAGGACCTGGTGTCGGGGGCGCAGCACGACGTCGAGCTCGCGGGCGCGACCGACGAGGTGCTCGCCCGGCTGCGCGCCTAGGCTCACGACCGTGGCCCGGGAAGATCGCGACAGGTGGGATGCGCGGCACCGGGCGGTCGCTGCGGCGGGTGCGCCGGCCGTCCCTGCGCCGCCGGATGCGCTGCGCGGTCGTGAGCACCTGCTTCCGGCCGGTGGACGCGCGCTCGATGTGGCCTGCGGCCGCGGCACAGTGGCGGTGTGGCTGGCCGGGCGAGGGTTCGGCGTCGACGCGGTCGACGTCTCGGAGCCCGCGCTCGCGGCGGGCGCTGCCCTCGCGGCCGATCGCGGGGTCGGCGACCAGGTGCGCTGGTGGGCCCACGACCTCGACGAGGGGCTGCCCGACGGCTGCGCCGGGCCGTACGACGTGGTCGTGTGCCAGCGGTTCCGCGATCCCGCCCTGTACCCGGTGCTCGTGCACCTCCTCGCTCCCGGCGGGCTGCTCGTGGTGACGGTGCTGTCCGTGGTCGGGGACGAGGGAGGGCCGTTTCGCGCCGCCGCCGGCGAGCTGACGGCCGCCTTCGACGGCCTGACCAGGCTGGATCACACCGAGCGCGACGGCGAGGCGAGCCTGCTGGCGCGTCGCTCCTGACGTGCGCCGTTGACACCTCGCGGGCGTTCACGGCGCGATGTCGGTCTCCCGGCCGGCCACCACCGCGGCGAGCGCCGTGGTGATCGGAACGGAGGCCACCAGCCCGATGCTGCCCACCAGTGTGCGCACCACCTCGGTGGCCACGTCCTGCGTGGTCACCACGTCGCCGAGCGCGCGGCCGGACAGTGTGAACAGCAGCAGCAGCGGCAGCGACGCTCCCGCGTAGGCCAGCACCAGCGTGTTGACGGCCGACGACACGTGGTCGCGCCCGATCCGCATCGCGGCCGCGAAGAGGCCGGGCGCCCCCAGCTCCGGGTTGGCGCGGCGCAGCTCCCACACCGCGCTGGTCTGGGTGACGGTGACGTCGTCGAGCACGCCGAGTGCGCCGATCACCACACCGGCGAGCAGGAGACCGCGCGCGTCGACGCC
>DASYES010000698.1:0-6359 GCA_036498885.1 Pseudonocardia sp. | reverse complement strand
GCGGCCATGGCGCCCATGTTGTAGGCCTGGTTGGAGCCCGTGCTCGGCGGGAACCACGTGGCCCCCGCCTCGTGCAACGCGAGTACCAACCCTTCCCGGACGGCCTCGGTGAAGACCTCCCGGCTCGACGGCACCACGTTGAACCGGACCTCGGGATGCACCCGCCGCCCGCGCAGCACCTCCGCGGCGGCACGGAAGTCCTCCAGCCGCCCGCCCGCGTGCCCACCCAGCTCGGCGTACTGCACCGGCGTGCCGGCCACGGCCGTGACGTCGGCGAGGTTGCCGACGGTCGGCGGGCACGCCACCTGCGGCGCCACCGCTCCCACGTCGAAGCGCAGCACCCGGGCGGCCTCGCCGCCGTCGCTCTGCTCCAGCCGGTCCTGCGCGGAGCCGGACGGGAGCGAGCGGACGAACGCCTCGGTCACCGCGTCGGGCTCCACGAAGCTGCACTTGGCGCCGAGGTCGACGCACAGCAGCGGGAAGAGCCACCGGTCCCAGAACGACAGTTCCTTGACGTACGGGCCGGCGAACTCGACCGCCGCGTAGATGAGCCCACCCTCGCCGATCTGCCCGACGAGCCACAGCGCTATGTCACGGGCGGTGGTGCCCGGCTGTGGCGTGCCTTCGAGCTCGACCCGCACCGTCTCGGGCACGCGAAACCACGCCTTGCCGTAGGGCAGCACGGTGCCGGCGTGCGAGTCGTTGCCCAGCGCCGCGGCGAAGGCGCCGAGGGCGCCGTGCACCGGCGTGTGGCTGTCCGAGCCGACGACGATCGCGCCGGGCCGGACCAGCCCGTGCCGCACGACGGTGTGGTGGATGTTGCCGTTGCCGCAGTCGAACAGGTGGATGCCGTTGCGCCGCGCCCACTCGCGGTTCTCCTTGAGCATCTCCGCGGCGTCCTCGGTGGGCGGCGAGTAGTGGTGGTCGAACACCATCGCCACCCGCTCGGGATGGCGCACCGGCCCGCCCACCTGTTTGTCGAACACGCGGCTGGTCAGATAGCCGGAGAGGTCGTGCATGATCAGCAGGTCGACCTCGGCCACCACGACGTCACCGGGCTCCACCGAGCGGCGCCCGCCGGCCCGCGCGAGGATCTTCTCCACCATGTTCATGCGAGCAGCTCCTGCGGGTTGCTGATGACACCACGGATCGCCGACGCCGCTGCCGTCGCGGGGCTGCCCAGGTAGATGCTGCTCTGGTAGCTGCCCATCCGGCCCTGGAAGTTGCGGTTGGCGGTGGAGAAGGTGACCTCCCCATCGGCCATCGCGCCGCCGCTGCCCGCACACGCCCCGCAGCCGGGGTTCGTGATCGTGGCTCCGGCCTCCAGCAGCGTCGTCACGATGCCGTCCGACGCCGCCTTCGCCATGATCTTGGCCGACGCGGGCGTGACGATGAGCCGCACGCCCGGTGCCACCTTCTTGCCCGCGAGCACCTCGGCCGCGATCGCGAGGTCGTCGTACTTCGCGTTGGCACACGAGCCGATGAAGACCTGATCCACCTTCGTGCCGGCGACCTGGTCCACCCCCACGACGTTGTCGACGGTGTGCGGCACCGCCACCTGCGGCAGCAGCGTGTCGCCTGCCACCCGCTCGACCTGCCGGTACTGCGCATCAGGGTCGGGCAGCAGCACGTCGTACGAGGCACGGTCGGCGCCTGCGTCGTCGAGGTAGGAGAGCGTGTTCTCGTCCGGAGGCACGAAGGCGTTCTTGGCGCCCATCTCCATCGCGAGGTTGCAGAGCGTCATCCGCTCCGACACCGACATCTGCTCCACGTAGGTGCCGTGGAACTCCACGGAGCAGTACGTGGCGCCGTCGGCCCCGACGTCGCCGATCAGCTTCAGCATCACGTCTTTCGGGTACGTGCCGCGCGCGAGCGGGCCGTCCACCTCAACCTTGATCGACTCCGGCACCTTCATCCAGAGCTTGCCGGTGACCCAGGTGGCGGTGATCTCGCTGAACCCGACGCCGGTGCCGAGCGCACCGAGTGCGCCGTAGATCGTGGAGTGCGAGTCGGTGCCGATGATCAGCTGGCCGGGCTTGATCAGCCCGCGTTCCATCAGCACGACGTGCGCGATCCCCGCGTTGACGTCGAAGAAGTTGCGCACGCCCATCCGGTCGGCGAACTCGCGGCACAGCGCGTGGTACCCCGCCGTCTTGGCGTTGTCCGCCGGGGCGATGTGGTCCATCACCATGGCGATCCGGTCGACGTCGTAGAGCTCGTCGACGCCCATCCGCTCCAGCGTCCGAATGCACCGCCAGCTCGCGGTGTGGCTCATGTAGAGGTCGGGGAAGGCGTCGACGATCTGACCCGGCTGAAGGTCCTTCTCCCCCGACGCGCGCTCCAGTGCCTTCTGCGCGAACGTCCTACCCACGTTGTCCTGCACCCGCCTTGTCCTTCGCCGCCGCAGCCTGCTGCATCAGGTGCGGGATGAGCCCACCGGCCTCGAGGATCACGCGCAGCCCCGGCGGGTACGGGGCGAAGCCGAAGCTCCGCTCGCCCACCGTGACCGTGCCTGCGCCGTAGTCGACCAGCACCTCGGCGCCGTCCTCGACGGCATCCACGGCGTCGGGGCACTCGACGGCCACCAGCCCGGTGTTGATCGCGTTGCGGAAGAACACCCGGGAGAACGACCGCGCGACGACCGCGCTGATCCCGGCACCGATGAGGCACGTCGAGGCCTGTTCGCGGGCGCTGCCGCAGCCGAAGTTCCGCCCGGCCACCACCACGTCGCTGGCCCGCAGCCGCTGCTGGACCTCGGCCCCGAGCGGCTCGAACGCGTGCTCGGCGAGCTCGGCGGGATCGATGCTGACGAGATAGCGGCCCGGGATGATCACGTCGGTGTTGACGTCGTCGCCGAAGACGATCGCCTTCCCACCGACCACGCCCTGCTTTCCCTTTTCCGCGTTCACGGTGAGGTCTCCTCGAGGAACCAGTCCGTCGGGATCTCGTGGCCGAGGCCGCGCTCCTCCGCCAGCGCGAGAGCCCTGGCGCAGACCGCGGCGAACTGCAGGCCCATGCCGGTGTTGTTGGCGAAGATCGTGGTCTCGTCGGGGCGGGTGCGGCCCGGCGCGGTGCCGGCCAGCAGGTCGCCCAGCTCGTGGATGTCGTCCCAGCTCATCCGGCCGCGGTCGACCGGGCCGAGGATGTCGTACTGCTTGTCGTGGTGCACCTGCTCGCGGGAGAGCACGACGATGCGGTCGGCGCGGTCGAAGGTGGCGTCGTCCAGCTCACGTCGGGTGGCGGTGCCGTCCGGCGAGGTGATCGCCGTGACGTGGCTGCCCGGCTCCAGCCAGGCCCCCTCGAAGCAGGGGTCCATGGCCGCCGTGGCGCACGTGACGATCCGGCAGCCCTCCACGGCTCCGCGCGGGGAGTCCACGGCCACGATCCTCTTGCCGGTGCGCTCGCTCCAGGTGGCCGCGAACTTCTCGCGGTTGCCCGGGGTGGGGCTGTAGACCCGCACCTCCTCGATCTCCGGGCGCACCATCAGCAGGCACTCCAGGTGCGACTCGGCCTGCCAGCCCGACCCGAACATCCCCGCGACGGTGACGTCCGTGGCCGCCAGCTCCCGGATGCCCAGCGCCGACGTGGCGCCGACCCGCATCTTCTGCACCACGCTGTCGTGCAGGATCGCGAGCGGCTCCAGGGTGGTCATGCTGTAGAGCGTCACGAGCCCGACGTAGCGCCCGCCCGGCGCCGCGGGGATCAGGCGGCGCCGCTGCACCCCGTTGGCCAGCGTCTCGACGCCCGCGATGTCGGAGGTGATCCGCAGGGCCCACACACCACTGCCGACCGTGCCGCCCTCCTGCGACTTGAACCGGAACCGGAACCCGGGGTGCCGGGCGTCCTCCACCGGGAAGTAGGTGTGGTTGCGCGGGCGGTTCGCGCCCTTGCCCTGCGCCAGCTCGACGTAGGCGGTCTCCAGCGCGGAGAGACACTCCGCCGGGGTGAGCACCTGCTCGATGTCGGCGTTCGACAGCACCCTCATGCGTGCAGCTCCTTGTCATCGAGCTGTTCGGCGCCGGTCTCTCCGACGCGCACGGTGTCGGCGACGGCCACCCGGCCGCCGTCGGGGAAGAGCACCTCGACCGCGACGACCACGACCGATCCGACGGGCAGCTGCTCGTCGGGGCTCGCGTAGTCACCGCCCGTCGAGAGGTCGGCCTGGTGCACGACGGTGGCGTGCGCCGTGGCGCCTGCCGGGAGCCCGGTGAGCGTCTTCTCGGCGGCCGCGGCGGGCACGGCGGCCGCCTCTCCCGGTGCGACGGCACCGCGGGCGGCGGCCAGGGCGTCCTGCAGTGAGGCAGCCCACTGCGGCGCACCGGCAGCCGGGGTGACCAGCCGCGCGGCACGCAGCCAGCTGAACCGGAACTGCCCGGTCACCTCCACGGCCGACACCCCGTCCGGACCGTGCACCACCTCGACCATCAGGTCGGTGTAGCCGGCACCGCGCAGCGCCTGCTCGAGCACGGCGATGCGCTCGCCGTCCGGCAGGTCCGGGCCGACCACGGCGTCGAGCGCGGTGCGCAGGTGACCGGCGGCCGCGCCCAGCAGACCCAGCTCCGCGGCCGACGGGACGAGCCGCTGCTCGCGGACGAGCCCGCCGAGCGGGCGCACGTCCCAGCCGGGCGCCGCGGCCCGCACCTCGTCCACGGCGGTGGCCGGCCACAGCGCGGCGTCGACGAGTCCGATCACGCCCGGCTCGGCCGCGTTCTCGACGAAACCCTGCACGAGCGCGGTGAACCCCTTGCCGCTGCGCAGATCGGTGAGCGTCGACGAGCGGCGCATCCACGGGTGCACCCGCGGCGACAGCTTCATCAGGAACGCGGGGTCACCCTCCGCGGGGACCGCGAGGATGCCCTCGTTCCAGTAGATGCAGAGGTTGGTGAGGTATCCGACGTCGTCGGAGCGGTGGACGTCGGCGTAGACCAGCCCGATCGTCACACCCTCGTCCGCGAGCCGCCGCTGCAGCCGCACGACCCGGTCGGGGCGCTCCTGCTCCGGTACCTCCGCCGTGTCCAGTACGACGAGTCCGCGCTTCATGCCGCCTCCTCGCTGGCGCTCGTCGGCCGCATACGCGCCCGCACTGTGTCGATGGGTGAACTCGCAAGCTCGTTCACGCTGCCGCCACTCCCTGCGGGGTCTCGAAGAGCACCCGTTCCGTCTCGATCAGCACCTCGTAGCCGGTGGCGGTGACCACCACCGGGTCGCCGAGCACGTGGTAGCCGGCGATCGGCGTGTAGGTGTTCGGGTGGACGATGAACACGGCCCGCTCCGGCAGCACCGTGTGGTTGCCCTCGATGATCGGCGTCTCGTCCAGGTGCAGCCCGTGCCCGTGACCCCGCACGCGCGTGTACTTGGCCGTGCAGTACTCGCCGTAGCCGTGCTTGCGGAACACGTCGTTCTCCGCCACCGCCACCTCGTGCGCCGTGATCCCCGGCCGCACGACCGAGAGCCCGGCCTCCACGGCCTCGTTGAACAGGTCGAACGAACGGCGCTGGGCGTCGCTCGCCTTTCCGACGACCGCCGAGCGGCAGATCTGCAGCCAGTACCCGTTCATCTGCGGGGTGAGCTCGGTGCGCACCATGTCGCCCTCTTCGAGCAGCCGCGGGCCGGGCGGCGTCATCCCCATCACCTCGTCGCCGCCGGAGGCGATGAGCATGAAGTTGTCCTCGGCGCCGAGGCGCTTCAGCTCGGCCTCCACCTCGGCGACGATGCGGTACTCGGGCAGGCCCGGCTCCAGCACGTCGACGAACTTCTGCCAGCCCGCCGCACAGACGGCGGCCGAGCGGCGCATCTGCGCGAGCTCCCAGTCGCTCTTCACCATGCGGGCGTTGTCGAGCAGGCCGGTGGCCGACACGACCTCCGCACCGGGCGCGCCCGCGGCGATCGCGTCGGCGAGCGCCTGCGGCAGCAGTTCGAGGTGGGCCACCCCGATCCGCGCCGGGGCGAGGTCACGCAGCCGCTCGGTCAGCACCGTGGCGGCTGGGAAGTCCAGCCGCGACACGTCGGTGACCCAGCCGCGCTGCGCGATCACGGCGAGGTCCGCAGGCCGCACGGAGAACGCCGCAGGGTCCCCCGTCGCCGGCACCAGCACGAGCGCGGCACTGCCCGTGACTCGTGCGTCGGTCAGGTAGCGGATGTTCTCCCGGCGCCAGCCCGGTCCGTAGGCAAGAAGGAGGTCGAGGCCCTGCTCGGCCATCGCTTCGCGCACTCTCGTATAGCGCAGTTCCTGCTCGACGTCGTCTGCTCCGTTCACTTCGTTTCCTTTCGCTCGACCACTGGGGTCATACGGCCGCCGCCTCCTCCATCTGGATGAAGTCCTTGGTGACCTGCTTCTCGATCTCGAAGAGGCGGTCGTC
>DASYES010000697.1:0-16991 GCA_036498885.1 Pseudonocardia sp. | reverse complement strand
CAGCAGGGCGCGCGGCGGCGTGTAGGGCCGGAGCGCGGAGTACCGCTCCATCATCAGGTAGGGCGCGTCGTCGCGGATCCACTCCACCGGGATCTCCACGATCCCGGTGGGCCGACCGGCGGCCACGAGCTCGTAGGGCTCGTCGTCGGCCATCAGCGACGAGTCGTAGCGGAGCCCGAGCTGTTCGATGATCGCGAGGGTGTGGTCGGAGAAGTCCCAGCTCGGGGTCCGAATGCCCACCGGGCGCACGCCGCTGAGCTTCTCCAGCACCTCTACCGCGCGGCCGGTGAGGTCGAGCTCGTCGGCGCCCTCGAGCAGCATGTTGCGCTCGTGGATCCAGCCGTGCACCGCCACCTCGTGGCCACCGGCGACGTACGCCGTGACCTCGTCGGGATGCAGCAGCGCGGACACCGCGGGCATGAAGAAGCTGGCCGGGACGCCGAACTCGGCGAGCAGCGCGAGCACCTTCGGAACGGCGACCCGCGCGCCGTACTCGCCCTGTGACAGCTTCCCCGGACGCGTCTCGGCGTCGCGCAGCGGGATCGTCTCGTGGTCGGGGTCGAAGGAGATCGCCACCGCGGCCGCGGCGCCCCCCGGCCACCTGTCCGGTACCAACCGGTCTCCGGCGCGCACACGTTCGACGTGTCCGCGCCAGGTCGGCTCGTCCCATTGCCACGGCTGAAGCTCGATGGGGTCACCCATCCTGATCACCCTACTGGCGATCCACGCGTCGGACAGGGTTCTCGCGCGGTGCGCGAACGGTGCGCCGAACACGGCCGGCACGCCGATCGCGCCGGCCCGCGCACCTCACCCGTCCGAGGTGACTTCCCGACGACCTGTCCGCACGTGACCCACCCACCCGGGACTCGCTGGAAGGCCGGCGGTCACACCCCGCGATCGCGCGGCTGGGCACAACGTGGCCGCACCACCTGGGATCACCCGATCGGCCCGCCCGAACGGCGTCCGCCGCTGCCGCCTGTCACCGCCCCGGCCAGGGGATTTCCCACCATCATGTACTGGACCGGCGGCATCCTCCGGAGTTGGGTCGGGGTGGTGACCGTCCATGGCACGACCCTCTCCATCCGACGCCCCGATCCGGTGGAACGCGGCGGCGTCGTCGTGGTCTGCGACAGCGAAGGTGCACCCGACTGGGTGGTGGACTGGTGCCGGCGGTCCGGACGGTGGCTGCGCCGCCACGAGTTGCCTGCAGCCTCCTCCGACGACTTCACGGCCGCGGCGCAGCGGGTCGGCACCATCGCCGAGATCGCGTCGGCCGCCGCTCGCCAGGACAGTTCCGTCCTCGTCGTGTCCGAGGCGGTGTCGCCGCCGCGCTCCGGGAGGCCGCAGGTCGTCGCGGCGGTGCAGGCACTCCCCGACGACGGGCCGGTGCTGGCTGCCGCCGCGACGGCCGCCCTGCACAGGCACGCCGACCTGGTTGTCGCCCACGGTGTGCCCACCTCGTTCGCGGAGCGCAGCGTCGGGCTCGACGCCGCACTCGACCATGCGCACCGGCTGCTCGGCACCTCCGTCGCGGCCGCGCACGCCACGGCCCCGGACCTCACCGTGGTGCCGCTCCTGCTCCGGGTCCGACCGTACGAGATGGTCGGTGAAGGGCTGGACGCCGACCTCCTCGTCGTCGGCGGCCCACGCACGTTCCCGCCGGGCCCGCTCGGGCTCGTCGCCCACAGCGCTCTCCACCACGCCCCGTGCTCGGTGCTGCTCACCCCACGGGCCCCCCGGCCGGAGTTCCTTCCGGACGTCTACTCCTGAATTCCGCCGCACAGTGGCCCCCAGCGGGCCTTGTCGGCAACCGGGCACGGCTACAGACTTGACACGCGAGAGCGGAGGAGGACGAGCCATGCGCTGCTGCACCGGTGACCAGATCGTCATCGAAACCGCCACGCTCGACACGCCGCGCCGACAGGGCGAGGTGATCGAGGTGATCGGCCAGGGCGAGCGGGAGCACTACCGGGTCCGCTGGCAGGACGGCCACGAGTCGGTTTTCTTCCCCGGCCCGGACGCGCGGGTGCTCCCCCGCGGCTGATTCCCTTGGGCTGATCCGTCGG
This sequence comes from Pseudonocardia sp., assembly GCA_036498885.1. Lineage (GTDB taxonomy): Bacteria > Actinomycetota > Actinomycetes > Mycobacteriales > Pseudonocardiaceae > Pseudonocardia. The sequence continues at coordinate 14,925 of DASYES010000697.1, read as the reverse complement.
GCCATCTCAGCCCAGGCCCTCGTTCGCGGTGAGCCGCTGTCCCGCCCGGCGGGCGGCGCCCGGCAGGACCAGCACCGCGGCGACGCCGACCAGGATCCAGGCCGCCGACACGAGCGGGTACACGCCCGCAGCGCCCTCCGGGTACGGCGCCACGTTCCGGAAGAGCGTGTACCCGATCAGCACCAGGGCGAGCACCGGTACGACCACCTCCCACACGGCTACCTCGTGCCGTCCGGAGAAGAACAGCAGACGGGCCGCGCCGATCGTGGCCAGCGCGTACACGACCAGCAGGATCAGCGTGCCGATCGTCCCGGAGGCCACGAACAGAGCGAACGGCTCCCCACCCAGCACGAACCACGTGATCCCGATGATCACGTACATCACGGCGACGACCGCGGCCGTCGCCCGGGTGGGAGTGGCGCGCGCCGGGGAGATCTCCGCGAACGCAGCGGGACCGATGCCGTCGCGGGAGAGGGCGAAGAGCATGCGGGCGGCACCCACCGCGCAGGCCAGCGCGCACCCGAACGCGCTGACCGCTGCGCCCACCGTGATGAGGTCCCCCACCCAGGCGGCGACGTACTGGGACCCGAGGTCCCCCAGCAGTGACGACGACGAGATGAAGGCAGCGACGCCCGCGTCGTCGGTGCCGAAGCCCATCACCTCCACGGCCGTGACGAACACGAAGTAGACCCCGCCGAAGATCGCCGTGCCGAGGATCGCGCGCGGGATGCTCCGGCGTGGGTCCTTGGCCTCCTCGCCCAGGGTCGCGGCGGCTTCGAAACCGGCGAAGGACAGGAACCCGAAGACGACGCCGAGGAACACCGCCGAGACCTCGGTGCCGGGCGCCACCGTGAACACCGAGAAGTCGACGCCCCGCCCGCCCGGCGCCGTGCCCGTGGCCAGCCGGGCGAGGATGATCACCGAGACCACGAGGATCAGCGCCACGGTGGCCACCTCGATCGTCAGCAGCACCCGCGTGCCCCCGCGCACGGGCGCCACGGCGAGCGCCAGCACCCCGAGCAGGGCGACGGCACCGACGGCGAAGCCGGCCCACGATGGCTGGTTCGGCCAGATGCCCACTGCCTCCAGGGCGGCGGCGCCGAAGATCCCGGCCGCCGTGGACGTGACGACGCCGTAGAAGATGTAGGTGCCCAGGAGCGACCAGCCGGCCACCACGCCTGCGCGTGGGCCCATCGTCGCTCCCACGAAGCCGTAGACGCTGCCGGCGTGGTGGAAACGCTGGCTGAGCCGCACGAACGTGTACGCGATGAGCAGCACCCCGACGGTGGCCAGCGCGAAGGCGAGCGGCACGGCACGACCCACCGTGCCCGCGGTGCCCTGCGGATTGATGTTGGCGGCCATCGACGGCGCCATCAACGCCAGCGAGAGACCGATCGCCTCCCACACGCTCAGCTCGCGACGGAGCCGGGAACCGGAGATCGACCTCTGCGCCATGGCGCCTCCTCGGTTGATCAGGAGATGGTCGGTCACAACCGATCCGATGTCACCGAACCAGCGCAGACGTCGCCCGTCCGGACGCAGCGGAACCCCCGGCCGCGGCCGTTGGGGCCCTCGGTCGGGGCGACCCGGATCGTCCCGTCCTCGATCCTGACCGGGTCGTCGATGAGTGCGCAGGCGCGCCGCCGGCGCGTTTCCGCTGCCGGGTTACCCGGCTGGGCTGCGGACGAGTCCGGCGGCGCCAGGCCGTGTTCAGAAGGTGGTGAAGGTGGCCTCCCGCACCGCGTCGTCGCCCATGCGGACGCACCGGTCGTACTCCGCGCGCCGGGTGGCGAGGATGCACCGGCCGAGCAGGTCGCCGAGTCCCTTCATCAGGACCGGGTCGGCCTCCAGCCGCTCGAGCGCCTCCCGCTGGTTCGCCGGCAGCGGGCGGACGCCGCACCGGCGGGCCTCTTCCGGGCCGAGCGTCGCCGGGTCCACCGTGGCCGGCTCGGGCAGGTCGAGTCCACGCTCCACGCCGTCGAGCCCGGCGAGGATGAGCCCACCGAGCGCCAGGTAGGGGTTGCTGCTGGCGTCGCACGCCTTCAACTCCGCGTTGGCGCTCTCCCGCTCCCGGCCCCGGAACGGCGAGGCGATGCGCAGTGCGGCCTCGCGGTTGTCGTAGCCCCATGACACCGTCGACCCTGCCCAGGCGCTCGGCCGCAGCCGGTCGTACGACAGGTAGGACGGACAGGTGAGCGCGACGAGCGCGGGCAGGTGGTCGAGCACACCGGCCAGGAACGCGCCACCCTGCTCCGACACCGCGAACGGGTCGGCCGCATCGGGCATCAGGTTCGTGGTGCCGTCGGCGTCCCACAGCGAGAAGTGGACGTGCGTTCCGCTGCCGATCCCGTCCGGCCACGGCCGAGGCGCGAACGAGGCCAGCAGGCCGTGCGAGCACTCGGCGACACCCCGGACGGTGTCGCGCAGCCGCAGCTGGGTGTCGGCGGCGGTGAGCGCGTCGGCGTAGCGCACTGAGATCTCCTGCTGCCCCGGCCCGTACTCGTTGATCGCCTGCTCGACCACGAGGCCCTGCTCGGTCAGCGCCTCGACGATGTCGTTGAGCACGGGGGCGGCCCGGTCCAGCCCCGCCGAGGAGTACACCGGACCGTCGCCCCACGGCCGCGGCCCCTCGGGTGTGCGTTCGGCCAGGTAGAACTCGTTCTCGAAGGACGCGCGCACCCGCAACCCCGCCTCGGCCGCTGCCGCCACAGCGCGCTGCAGGAACGCCCGGGGACAGCAGCCCCAGTCGCGGCCGTCGTGGCCGACCTGGTCGCACAGCACGCTGCCCACCCCGTCGAGCCAGGGCAGCCGGGCATAGGTGCCGGGGTCCGGGACGATGCGGATCTCGCCGACCGGTTCCATGTCCGCCACCGGCACCAGGTCGTCCAGCACGTTGACCGCGTTCTGCGCCCGGGTCAGCCCGAGACCCGAGCGCAGTGCACCGCCGAGACGCCCGACGTGTGCCTGCTTGCCCCGGATGACGCCGCTCGGATCGCAGTACAGGAACCGCAGCAGCCGCACGCCGTCGGACTCGATGCGCGAGAGCAGCTCGGACAGGTCCTCGCTCACTGCTCCTCCAGCCGGTAGACGCGACGCGCGTTGCCTGCCCCGATGAGCTCGGCGACGCGCAGGGCGTCGGCCTGCGACCAGTCCCCGTCCGCCACCCACCCGCAGAGCAACGCGGACATGGCGCGGCGCCACAGCAGCGCCCCGAGGTGGTGCAGCTCAGGAGGTCCCCACGCGTCGGAGGAGAAGAGCACCTTGGCGAACGGGGCCACCTCGAGCGACTCAGCGATCACCGTGGTGCTGCGTACTCCGCTGTAGTTCACGGCCAGTCCGACGTCGAAGTACACGTGCGGGAACACCGCGGCGAGGTAGCCCGCGGTGCGGTGGTAGGGGTAGCAGTGCAACAACATGATCGGCACACCGCGGTCCTGCACCCGCCGCAGGAACCCCGTCATCTTCGAGGGGTCGCAGCGGTGCATCGTGAGGTCGGTGTCGCCGAACCCCACGTGGAACTGCAGCGGGAGCGCGTGTTCGGCGCCCGCCCAGAGCAGGTGGCGCAGCAGCACCGGATCGGTGAGCCGTCCCCCGTCGCGCAGCCACTGCCCGGCCGCCCGGCGCACCTCGCCTGCATCCGGTGGCTCCGGGTCGAAGTCGAGGCCGTACCGGTAGGCGATCACGGACTTGAGCCCCACAGCCCCCTGCACGCGCTTGCCCAGGGCGGCGGCGAACGCCTCGGCGAAGCCGCCCGCGGCGGGCTCCGTGGCCGCCACGTCCTCGGCCACCGACTCCAGCCGGACCACCTCCTCCGCCGACGCGGTGTGGGCGGGCGTGGTCGCCGACCGGGCCATCTCCGCGGGCGAGAGGATCTCGTCGGCGCGGTAGCCGGTCTCCACGAGGAAGCACCCGATGCCGCTCGCGGCCAGGAACCGGCGTGCCACCTCGTCCGCGCCCAGCTCGCGGCGCCGCTGCAGGTACGTGGGCATGTCGGCGTGCGGGGGCAGGTCGAGCACCGGGGCGCACCAGCGGCGCACCGCGAACCCGACCTGAGAGTCCAGCTGGGAGGTGCCCGGCGGCGCAGGGAAGGGCGACTCCGACAGGCCGGAGGCGAACCCCTCGGCGTCGAGGTCACCCCGCGCAGCGCCGTGGACGTGATGGTCCACGAGCCGCAACGACTCCACAGCCGCCGCTACCGGCTCGGTCATGCCACTCCCCCTGATGTCCCGCGGATCGACGACCTGGGGATTCAGCAGACATGCAGGCGCCGATCACGTCAAGGACGCGCCGGGACGCTCGCAAGCTGCCCATCACGTCCGACCTGCGGGGCGGGAAGCGTTGTGTCCCCCGACATCACCCGTCGGGGACGGCGCTACTTCGGGCGACGGCGGTGACCACGACGCTTGCGAAATGCGCCCTTGACCTTCTCGCCGGCCTGCTTGAGGTTGCTCTTCACCTCATCGGTCCTGCCTTCGGCCTCGAGCTTCCCATCGCCGGTCATCGCGCCGGTGGTCCGCTTGATGCGTCCACGCAGTTTCTGAGCCTTGTTGCCGAGCTTGTCCACGAGGCCCACGACGGCCACCTCCCTGACACCGCCGGTCGCCCGGACCTGCGTCCGGAACCCGGCTTCGTGGGAGCTACCACGATCAGGCGCGCATGTCAACTAGCGTGTTTCGCGCCCCTGAGATCACACGGGGCCGTCACCATCCCCGGTTCTCCGCGCGCTGGCGGCCGTGGACCGCGACGCCGTCGAGACACTGACGCTGGCTGCCGGGGCGGCGCGGCCTGGCCTGCCTCGGCAGTGTGTCGTGGGGGTCGATGATGTCCAGGCACCGGAGGACCTGCGGGCTGCAGCCCGCCACCCGGAACTCGACGTCGCGGCTCGTCGCGCTGTTCGCGAAGGCGAGCAGCGCGGAAAGGCCGCGGGCGCCGACGAATGTCACCGACGTCAGGTCGACGACCAGGCTCGCGACCTCGCGCGGGGGCCGCAGCTGCTCGGTGAGGCAGCGGGTCAGCGCAGGTTCGGTGAGGAGGTCGATTTCCCCGATGACGTGCACGGTGACCTCCGTGGGCGACCCACCGCGGCGGGTGAGCGTGAAGCGCGCCAGATCCGGTGACGCCGCGTCCTGGGCGCCGGGGGATACATCCATGCGATACCCGCACTTCCCGCCCCGCCATGGAGGCCGTCGTCCTACGCGAGAAGGCCAGAAACTGCGTCGCCAGCATCAGCGGTGGCGAACCGGGACTGCGTGTCACCGGTGAGCTCTGGGCCGGGCGAGCGCCCCGGACGTGCTGATCCGGGGGCCTTGCCGTGTGGACGCGGAGCAGGGACCGGGCCTGCGTCGTGTCGAACTCTAACGGCGACGGGGCGGCCTGAACAGGGCGCAGCGGGCCGCGCGGGGCGGTGTCGGACATGCGGCGGCCGGTAAGGTGACACCTGGTGTGCCGGGAAGTCTGGTCGGCGATGTGGTCCCCGACCTTTACGGAGGAACTGTGTCCGTGCCGCCCGGCCGCTCCACACCCCGTCTGTTCGGCCGAGGGAGCTGGCCGGAGGTCAGCCGGATAGCCGACATCCTGCGCACCGAGACCGTGGGTGGCGCGCTGCTGGTCGGTGCTGCGGTGATCGCGCTGATCTGGGCGAACTCCCCCTGGTCGGTCACCTACGAGGGTCTCACCGAGCTGCAGGTCGGTCCGGCCGCGCTGCATCTCGACCTGACACTGGCGCAATGGGCGGGCGACGGCCTGCTGGCGATCTTCTTCTTCGTAGCCGGGCTGGAGCTCAAACGCGAGTTCGTCGCCGGCGACCTGCGCGATCCCCGGCTCGCCGCCCTGCCGGTCGCGGCCGCCGTCGGCGGCATGGTGGCGCCCGCTCTGATCTATGTCGCCGTCAACGCCCGCGCGGCCGACGGGGCGCTGCTCGGCTGGGCCGTCCCGACCGCCACCGACATCGCCTTCGCCCTGGCCGTGCTCGCCGTCATCGCCACCCATCTCCCGGCGGCGCTGCGCACGTTCCTTCTCACGCTGGCCGTGGTCGACGACCTCCTCGCCATCACGATCATCGCCATCTTCTACACACGGTCGCTGCAGTTCGTCCCCCTCGCGCTGGCGCTGATCCCGCTCGGGCTGTTCACGCTGCTGGTTCAGCGCCGCGTGCGGTCCTGGTGGCTGCTCCTGCCCCTCGCCGCGGCCACCTGGGCGCTCGTCCACGCCTCCGGCGTGCACGCCACCGTCGCCGGAGTGCTGCTCGGGTTCGCCGTGCCGGTGAACCGCCGGGCCGAAGGTCCGGGCCCCGGACTCGCCGAGCACTTCGAGCACCGGTTCCGTCCGATCTCAGCGGGTTTCGCCGTGCCCGTGTTCGCATTCTTCGCGGCAGGCGTGTCCGTGACCGCGTCAGGCGGCTTCGGGTCCGGCCTGACCGACAGCGTCACCATCGGCGTCATCGCCGCCCTGCTGGTGGGCAAGCCGTGCGGGGTGCTCGGCGCGACCTGGGCCGTGCAGCGGTTCACCCGCGCCGACCTCGCGGAGGACCTGTCCTGGTGGGACGTGGTCGGACTCGCGCTGCTCGCCGGAATCGGGTTCACCGTCTCCCTGCTCATCGGCGAGCTGGCCTTCGGCGCGGGCTCCGAGCGCGACGACCACGTCAAGGTCGGGGTGCTGCTCGGCTCGCTGCTCGCGGCACTTCTCGCCACGGTGGTGCTGCGTATCCGCAACTCCCACTACCGTCGGATGTGCGCTGAGGAAGAGCGTGACGCCGACGCCGACGGCGTTCCTGACGTGTACGAGGCCGATCCTCCCCCCACCTGAGGGCCGCACGGGTTCCGGGCTCGGCCGATCGGCCGCGTAGGAATCAGGAACCCGTGCCCGCGCCGGCGGGCCGGCGCCGTTCGGGCACGGGGGGCGCCGGGGTGGCGCACTCGGCCCACATCAGCGCGTGCTCCAGCCCGCAGGCGTAGTCCCGGCACGCCGACGGTTCCCCGTAGATGATCGCCTCGGCCGCGGCCAGCTCACGGACGATCGCCTGAGACCGCACCGGCAGGCCCGCGAGCACGCCACTCAACGGCCCCGGCCCCCCGGCGCACAGCCAGTGCAAGGCGTCGACGGCGCCGTGGCGGAACTCGGGGCTCGCGACATCCTTCCGGACCTGCAGCTCCGCAATCTGTGCGGCCAGCACGGAACGCTCACGCAGATGGATAGGACTATCCATGATCTTCTCCCGGCGCGTGAATGGTTGCGATCATCCACAGCTCGCGAGATCGTCAGCCATGACATCTCCAGCAAAGACAAAGAAAACAGCAACGAAACTATAGCCATACCCGGCCCGAAGCAGAAGAGGTCCGGACCTGCGGAACTTTCCTGAGGTGAGCAGGTTCACCCTCGGCTCACGATCAGACACGGTCCGCAGAAAACCCAGCCCAGCCCGTCGGGCGGGAACTGCCGATCTCCGGCGAACACCCGTGACGGGACAGCGCGCCCCACCCATGCAAGCCCAGCAGCGGCGTCATGCAAAACATTCATTGGTCGCTCTGTTGCGGCCCACCTACGGTTGAGAACATGACAGGGAAGCTGCGGAACATGACGACTACCATCGGGTGAACCGGACCCCGATCCCGTAGAAATGACTATCAACAGGATTTGCGCGAGCCCTATGAAGTTGCTGGCTGCGGCTCATTCCGACGTGGGCTCGGCCGCAACCGAGCTCGGGTTCACGAGCGGCCGCCGATCATATCGAGAAGTCGGGACCAGCCCTGTCGGGATACGGGTCGACGGGTCCCGTTGCTCCGTCGACATCCGACCCGCCCGATGAACAGGATTGAGCGCGCCGTCCGGTCCAGGGATGTTGCGAGCCCGGGCTGCCCGAGGGGTAGGCAGCCCGGGCTCATCGCGGGCGGCGAGCTCAGCCGCCTTGTCCGGGACGATCCGGCCGCGGGAGTACCCGCTGATCAGCGAACGATGGTGGCGAAGACGACGATGAGGAAATCTTCGAGCGGTTCAACGCTTCTCACGACCTTGCTGTGCATGATCGCGCCTTGGAAAGCGTTGAGGAGGAAGGGGCCGAGACGCTCCACGCCGGTATCGGCGCCGATCTCACCCGCCGCCCTGGCCGCCCGCAGGATCACCACGATGTCCTCCGACCACTGGCAGAGGCTGGTGCCGACCTGCGTCCGGATCACGTCACTGCGGTCCGCGACCTCCGTACCCATGTTGCCCAGCAGGCAGCCACGGGCGAACCGGCTCTCGGCCAGCATGTCGACGACCGCTCGGAACCGGGCGCGCAGCTCCGCAAGCGGGGAGAGCTCGGAGTCCACCTCCTGCCACCACGCCGAGGCGGCGGCGTAGCGGGCGACCACCTCCGCACCGAGGTGCTCCTTGCTCGCGAAATAGTTGTAGAACGAACCCTTCGGTACGCCGGCCGCCCGGGTGATGGTGTCCACGGAGCAGGCCGCGTAGCCGTGGCGATGGAACTCGGTGACGGCCGCATCCACGAGCACCTCCCTGACTCCGACACGTGGCATGCCACTGAACATGACCGGTCGTCTCGGCAATGGTCAAGGCAAGCACGACTTGCACACATTCAGTTCGGTGCGCGTGCCCTCGATCAGGCTGGAGTGTCCGATTCACGGTGGGGCGGGAGCCGTGCCGAGCCGGTGCCTCCAGGCGACATTCAGCAACGCTCGAATGACGGAGAGTTCGTCCACCACCACGCCTCGCGTCTCACCCGCAGAGGGTGAGAGCGCATTCGGGACCCCGCGGGGTCACGCGGCCCCGGGAGATCGACGGACCCCGCATCTGCGGAATCATTTTCCCGATCGTCGCAATCGCTGCCGATTACGGTGCTGCCGCTCGCGCCCGGTCCGCCGAAACCGGCTCACGACATCGGATCACACGCGACGGGTGATCCGGCTTCGCCGCCGCTGGGCGATGGTGTTGTCACACCCCGGCGGAGCACGCCGGGGTAGCCGCACGCAACGGCGACGGGCGCCGACGGCCGAGGAGGTCGACGATGAGCGACACCGGAACGGGCAAGACGGTGCGGACGAGCCGCCGCCGGCCCTCGACGCGGGTGATCGTCGGCGCGGTGCTGGTGGTCCTCGCGTTCATCTTCATCATCGAGAACCGCGAGCCTGCGACGATCCGGGTGATCATCCCGCTCGTGGTGATGCCGCTGTGGGCCGCGCTCGCCAGCATGTTCGTCGTCGGTTTCGCCGTCGGCGCGCTCTGGTTCAGGCGCCGCTGATCGTCGCGGCCGTCTGCGTCACGGAACTCGGGTTCGATCACTCGTCCCCCGGCCAGGGTCTTTCACGGGTGCGACGCCCCCGGCGCCGGGGTGACGGTGGGTTCGAGGCACCCCGCTGAAACGGGACCGCTGCGCAGGCCCGCCGGACACCTGAACGGAATCGAGTGACGAGATGAATACGCGTCGCGCAGATGCGATCGCAGAGCTCTTCGCGACCCTCGAGGGTCTACGTCTACTGATCACCTACCAGGCACTACCCGCGAGCGAGCGCCCGCAGCGGTGGGCTGCCGACGCCCATCGCATCACCGGCGTGATCGCCCGGCAGCTGAGCAGTACGAGGAGCCGCATCTCGTCCGGCGCCGCTCCCGGGAGTCCGCAGAAACCGAGCCCGATCGATCTCGCCGCCGAGGGCGCCTGAACCTCCGCCGCCCGCCCGCGCTCCCCGGAGCGCGGCGAGCATTCCCGTCCGTGGTGAGGACACGCGTCGGCGCGGTCCTGCGCTCGGCCTGGCACCCGGAGAGATCCGACAGATGACGATGCAGCAGATGGAGAAATGGAGCAGAAACCGAGGATGAAGATAGCGATGGTCGGCTTGGGGCGGATGGGCGCAAACATGGTGCGCCGGTTGCTCCGCGATGGGCACGAATGCGTCGTTCACGACATCTCGACCGACGCCGTCACCGCGCTGGTCGGCGAGGGTGCACAGGCGGCGTCGTCTCTCGAGGATCTCGTGTCGCGGCTCGACGCACCCCGCACCGTCTGGCTGATGCTTCCGGCGGCGATCACCGGAGGCACGGTCGTGAACCTGCTCGACGTGCTGAAGCCCGGCGATGCGATCGTCGACGGCGGCAACTCCTCCTACCGCGACGACATCGACCGGGCGCGTGCCGCGGCCGCCTACGACGTGGACTACGTCGACTGCGGCACGAGCGGCGGGGTGTGGGGGCTCGATCGCGGCTACTGCCTCATGATCGGCGGGCCGGAGCGCGCGGTCACACGGCTCGATCCCGTGTTCGCCTCGCTGGCGCCGGGTGTGGAGGCGGCAGCTCGCACGCCCGGCCGGAACGGCGCGGTCTCGCAAGCCGAACAGGGCTACCTGCACTGCGGCCCCTCGGGAGCGGGCCACTTCGTGAAGATGGTGCACAACGGCGTTGAGTACGCCCTGATGGCGGCCTACGCGGAGGGCCTCAACATCATCCGCGGTGCCGGCGTGGGCCGCCACGCCGCCGGGGCGGACGCCGAGACCGCGCCGCTGCGCGAGCCGCAGTACTACCCGTTCGACAAGATCGACCTCGGCGAGGTCGCCGAGGTGTGGCGCCGCGGCAGCGTCATCGGCTCGTGGCTGCTCGACCTCACCGCACAGGCGCTGCTCGACGACCCCGACCTGGAACAGTTCACCGGCCGCGTCTCCGACTCCGGCGAAGGCCGATGGACGTCCATCGCGGCGATCGAGGAGGGCGTGCCCGCCCCGTTGCTCACCGCCGCGCTCTACAGCCGATTCGCCTCCCGCGGGAGCGAGGTCTTCGCCGACAAGGTGCAGTCGGCGCAGCGCAGGGAGTTCGGCGGGCACATCGAGAAGAGCGTCGAATGACGGCCGCCGGAACCGCAGCGACCGATCTCACTGCACGCCACCCCGGCCCCCGGGCGGACGTCCTGGTGCTCTTCGGAGTCACCGGTGATCTCGCCCGCAAGATGATCCTCCCCGCGCTCTACCGGCTCGTCGAGCGCGGTGAGCTCACCGTGCCCGTGATCGGCGTCGCCCGCACCGACTGGGACACCGACGAGCTGCGCGAGCACGTCGGCCACAGCGTCGAGCGAGCTCTGGACGACGTCGATCCCGCGGCGCTGCGGCGGCTGCAGAATCTGGTGCATCTCGTGTCGGGCGACTACGCGGACCCGCTGACGTTCGAGCGGCTCGCGTACGCCGTGCACAGGCACGCGGGGCAAGGCGCGTTCGCCGTGCACTACCTGGCCGTGCCGCCCGGCCTGTTCGGCGCCGCGGCGGACGGGCTGGCCACAGTGGGGCTGCACGAGTTCGCCCGGCTCGTGGTGGAGAAACCGTTCGGCCGCGACCTCGACTCCGCCCGGACGCTCGACGCGCTGTTGCGCCGCCACTTCGCGGACGAGCAGATCTTCCGCGTGGACCACTACCTCGGCAAGGAACCGGTCGAGGACCTGCTGGTGCTCCGGTTCGCCAACACCCTGCTCGAACCGATGTGGAACCGCACGTGGGTGGAGCGCATCGAGATCACGATGGCCGAGGACTTCGACGTCGCCGAACGAGGCTCGTTCTACGACTCGGTCGGCGCGGTCCGCGACGTCGTGCAGAACCATCTGCTCCAGGTGCTCGCCTACCTGGCGATGGATGCCCCGCACACCGACGCCGCCGACGACCAGCACGACGCCAAGAACCGGCTCCTGCGTGCCGTACGTCCCGTGGACCCGGCCGATGTCGTGCGCGGGCAGTACATCGGCTACCGGGACGCGGCCGGTGTCGCCCCGTGCTCGACGACCGAGACCTACGTGGCGCTGACCCTGTACATCGACAACTGGCGCTGGAGCGGCGTGCCCGTGCACATCGTGGCGGGCAAGGCGATGCCGCAGACCGTGGTGGACGTCGTCGTGGTCCTCCGCCAGCCACCACAGATGCTGTTCGCCGGGACGGAGGGGGCGCCGCCGCCCAACCGGATCCGGCTGCGGCTGCAGCCCGAGGCCGGTGTCACCTTCCACGTGCTCGCGAAGCGGCCCGGCGGCGACGACGTGGCGACCGAGCTGCCCGTGTCGGTGGACTTCCGCCAGGTGCTCGGCCCGGCTCACGCGCCCTACGAGCGGGTCTTCGAGGACGCACTGGCCGGGAACCCTGCGCACTTCGCCCGGATGGACAACCTCGAACAGGCCTGGCGGATCGTCGGGCCGATCCTGGACGTGGACACGGAACCCGTCCCGTACGTCCCCGGCACGTGGGGCCCCACCGACGCTCGTTCGCGACCCGACATCACGTCGCGCGAGCAACTGCGCTCCTGAACCATCCGGTGCTTCCCGGACGTCATCTCCTTCATGGCGATTCGCACTGCGGTGCGCCCGGCGCATCGGCACCGATTCGCGCTGCTCGCGCCTCCCTCGTGATTCCACAGCTCGAGCCGGCACGTCGGGGTGGGCGCTCGGGCCGCGGCTGGCCGGGTGCGGCCGGCCCGGCTCGTTGCGGCTACCACACCCGATATCGCGCCGCTGTGGCGTAGGCCTCCGTCGGGCCCACCGTCACGTCGAGCGTGAGGGTCCAGATCCCCGGAAGCGGTACGACGGCGTTGGTGCTGTGCCACCGCGACGTGTCGACCGGGTCGCTCACCATCCTGACGCCCAGGGCGGCGACGCTCGCAGTGGACAGGTTCGCGGTGATCGCCTGTACCGGGACGGGCCGCCCGGCAGCGTCGGTGACGTCCAGCTCGACGTCCTGTCTGCCCCGCCGCGTGTCGTCGACGTGAACGTGCACGACGTTCGTGCCGAGGGGTGCCTCCACGTCGACCGGCGGCCCGTAGGTCGTGGCGGCCGGGGGCTCGGACACGAGCACCGCGGTCACTGCCAGCACGACGACGGCGAGAGCGGCCTCGATGCGCACGCTGCGCCGGATGACGGTGAGCACGTCGCCGCGGGCGAAGCGCCGCCCGTCCGTCCCGTCCGGGGCGGGAGCCAGGACGTGTCGCTGGGCCAGAACGGCGGCGACGAGCATCGCGGCGATGACGCCGAGCTTGATCAGCAGCACGACGCCGTAGCCGGTGGACCACAGCGCCTGTACAGGGTCGATCTGGCGGGAGGCCTGCAACTCTCCGGTCACCACCAGGCACGCGACGCAGCTGTACGCGATGTGGGACCAGCGCTTCATGGCGGCGGAGTGGAGCTCACGCCCGCCCCGCCGGGCGAACGGCACCACGACCATGACGAGGACCGCGAGGCCACCCAGCCAGACAGCCATCGCCGCCAGATGCAGGATCGCTGCGATCAGCGCGAGCGGGACGTCGGGACCGACGGACTCGTGCCCGGTCAACGCGACGGTGACCAGGAGCGCCAGCGCTGCCACCGCACCGGTCACAGCGTGTCCGAGGCGGCGCAGTCGAGCCAGCGCGGCGCTGGTCAGCAGCGGGATCACCAGGAGGAGCAGCACCAGCCGGGCGATCAGCTCCTGCCCGAAAGCACTACCCAGCGTCTCGCCGGCGCCGGCGAGCCCGAGCACCGCCGGCCAGTTGCCGTCCTGCGCCCGCGCCCCCTGCAGCAGGAACGCGACCAGGGTGCACGCCACCATCAGCCCCCACCCGCACCACAAGGTCAGGCGGGTGCGGCGAGCGGTGATCACCCATGGCCACAACCACGCCGCCGCGGCGCTGACCCCGACCAACAGGACGATCCCCAGGTAGAGCAGTCCCTGCGCCACATCCGTGGTGACGTCCAGTGCGCGCGTGCGGTCGGGCGGCGGTGCGGGCGCGGCCGAGGGGTCCACACCGATGCCGAAGGTGATGGAGCCGCCGACGATGTGCGTGTCCGCCGACACCACACGCCAGGTCGCGGAGTACGTCCCGGCGGGCAGGCCCGGCCGGAGCGGCAGCACGATCGTCGTGCCGTCCGCGGACTGTCGCAGCTGCCCGGTGTCGACCCGCTCCCCGGTGCTGGAGATGACCTCGTCGGACGCCGGGATGGGCTGGACGGCCTCGTCGAACGTCAACGACACATCGGCAGGCTCACGGTCCACCCTGGCGCCGTCCTGCGGTGAGCTGCCGTCCAGCACCGCGTGCGCGCTCGCCGGACCCGCCAGCCCGACGAGAGCGACGACGGACAGCAGCGTGGCGAGGACCAGGGTGCGGAGCCTCGAGCCCACGCGGGGCGCCGGGATCACGACCCTGCCGTGGTCCTACGCCTGGTCAGGGCGAGCACCAGCGCGGCGGCGCCGATCACCAGGGCGACGATGCCGAGGACCAGGCCGGCTATGCCCGTCCACGAGCTTCCCGACGAGCTCCCCTGCCCGGTCATCCCGGTGGTTCCGCTCATCCCGGCCATGCTCTGCGCGCCCGCGGCGGACGTGCCGGACCCGCCGGGTGAGAGCTGCAGCACCGGCGCCGGGTGAGCGGGTTCGGTCGTTCCGTCGCCCGACTGTTCGTCCCAGTTCACCGTGGTGCCGTCGCTGTAGGTCTGCAGCGCCCCGAACGACACGCTGGACGCCTTGGGGAACGGGCCCACCGACAGGTTGAACATGTCGAACTGTCCCGGCGGAATGGCCGACGCCGGGCCCGTCGCCGCGAAGTCGACCTGCGATACGTACTGGGTGATCGTCGACCCGTCCTCGCCCGGCACCGGATCGGCCAGCGGCTTCTTCTCGACCGTCGCGGTCCAGCCGGCCTTCGGCTGGGTGTCCACCGAGGTGAACGGTGTGTTCGCGGGGAAGGTGATCAGCAGCGCGGTGGTCGACGCGGTGGCCGACTCCGTGGGCACCCGGAAGGTCAGCACCCCGGAGCCCGCCTGGACCGCGTCGGTGCCGGACACCTTCACGTGTGCCGATGCCGGCACGGCGAAGGCCAGGGTGGCCACCACTGCTCCCAGCCCGGCGAGACCGGCCCGAAGCGCCCACCGGCGCTGCCGAACCTCGACGCCGACCGCCGTGTCACTCATCTCCGCACCTCTCGTTTCGATCCACCGCAGCGGGC
>DASYES010000696.1:0-1841 GCA_036498885.1 Pseudonocardia sp. | reverse complement strand
CCCACCGCCCCGAGCGGGGCGTCCGTGCTCACCGACAGCAGCAGCGCGAGCGCGGCGACCCAGCTCAGCTGCACCACGATGTACAGGGCCGCGAGGAGAACGCGCCCCGCACCGGTCCAGAAGGTCAGGGACTCGCCCGTTGGGCTCACCAGATCGCCGGTCCCGTACGCCAGTGCGCCGAGCACCAGCGACACAGCGGGGAGCAGCAGCAGCGCCGCCGTCGACAGCGCCGCCGACACCACTGCCTTCTGCCGCAGCAGCCTGGCTCGGGGGATCGGTGCGGCGAGCAGGTAGCGCAGGCTCGACCAGGACGCTTCCGCTGCCACCGTGTCGCCGAAGAACAGCGCCACCACCACGACCAGGAGGAACGACGACGACGCGAACAGCGCGAACACCGCGAAGTTGCCCCCACTGCCCTTCGCCAGGTCGACGAGGTTCAGCGAGCCGGTGGTCGTGCCGTCGTCGGCCAGCTCGAACGCGATCCAGAGGATCACCGGCAGCAGGCTGACCAGCGCGAACGTCACCTGTGTCCGACGGCGCAGCAGCTGACGCCGCAGCTCGACGCGCAGCGGCAGCGTGCGGCCGGGGCGATACCGGGCGGGCCGGATGTCGTCAGCGAGTGCGCCGACCGTGCCCTTCATGGTGGACGGACCGTCGTTCAGCGTCACGGGGCACCATCCACTTTTCCGGCGTCCTCTCCGACGAGCTGCAGGAATGCGTCCTCGAGGCGCCGGCGCGGCCCTGCGGACGTGACGTCCACCCCGCCCTCGACGAGCGCCCGCACAGCGGAGGCGCGCGGGGTGCCGTTGAGGTCGGCATGCACCGAGCTGCCCTCGATCGCCACGGCGTGCACTCCGGTGAGCGAGCTGAGCACGGCGGCGGCCTGGTCCGGGGCATCGACGCCGAACGTGGCCGCGCCGCCACCGGCGATGATGGCGTCGACGGTGCCGTCGGCGACGACCCGACCGTGGTGCATCACGACGACGTGGCTGCACGTCTGCTCCACCTCGGAGAGCAGGTGGCTCGAGATCAGTACCGTGCGCCCGCCTGCCGCGTACCGGTGCAGCACCTCGCGCATCGCGTGGATCTGGGGCGGGTCCAGCCCGTTGGTGGGCTCGTCGAGGACGAGCAACTCCGGGAGGCCCAGCATGGCCTGCGCGATCGCCAGGCGTTGCCGCATGCCCTGGCTGTAGGTGCCCACCCGGCGCTGCACCGACGCCCCGAGCCCCGCGATCTGCAGGGCATCGTCGAGGTGCGCCTCCTCTGCCGGACGCCCGGTGGCTGCCCAGTAGAGGCGCAGGTTGTCCAGGCCCGAGAGGTGGGGCAGGAACCCCGGTCCCTCGACGAAAGCGCCGATCCGCGCGAGCACCGGCGCGCCCGGTCCGACCGGCTGCCCGAAGGCCGTGATCGTCCCGGCGCTCGGCCGGATCAGGCCCATGAGCATTCGCAGCACCGTGGTCTTACCGGCGCCGTTGGGGCCGAGCAGCCCCAGCACCATCCCGGCGCGGACGGTGAACGAGACGCCCTTCACCGCGCTGAACCCACCGCGGTAGGTCTTGGCGAGGGCACGGACCTCCAGCGGCGGGGCGGCGGGGTCGGCTGCGGCCTCGGCGCCCGCCACTGCCCGGCGTGCGACCAGCCGCGACGCGCCCCAGGCCAGCAGTGCCAGCGCCAGCACCACCCCGATGCCGATCAGCGGCACGAGTGGCACGGTGCTCGCGGTGACGGCCTCACCCGGCACCACCGGCACCGTGAGGGCGTCGTCACCGGCGAGGCCGATCTGCCAGACCGCAGGCTCGGTGTCGCCCGCGAAGGCCTGGTCGGTGGTGCTGACCGACACC
>DASYES010000695.1:0-5911 GCA_036498885.1 Pseudonocardia sp. | reverse complement strand
GAACAGGTATCCGCCGTGGCAGATGCCGTGGCCGTTCACGTGGCGAGCCTGCACCGTCATGCCGACCACGGCACGGCCAGGCCCCACATCGAGCAGCCTGATCCCGGCCCCACGGCCCGCCGCGTCGGCCCGATACATCGCGTCGGCGGCGCTGGCGGCCACGGCCTCGGATGTGTCGTCGGTCACCAAGACAGGCCGCCGATCGGCCGAGCCGGGACCGATACAAGTCGGCGTCGCCGGTGGGCGCCACGTCGCAGGATCGGGGCGTCCCGGCTCTCGTCCATCGCCGCGAATGCTATCGCTCACACAGGGCTAGGGTCGGGTCATGACCCCGACCTGCTCCCCGGCCCGACGCTCGTGACGGCGGCCATCCCCATGGGTTCGGCCCCGCGCGTAATGCTGGTCTGGGACGCGCCCAATATGGACATGAGCCTCGGCTCGTTGCTCGGCGCGCGACCGACGGCGACCTTCCGGCCGCGCTTCGACGCGGTGGGCCGCTGGCTGCTGGATCTGGCCGGGCCGGATGCGATCGCCGAAGCCACCGTCTTCACCAACGTGGTGCCGGGGAGCACCGAGGTCGTCCGGCCGTGGGTCGAGGCATTGCGCAACGTGGGCTTCGCCGTCTTCGCAAAGCCGAAGGTCACCGAGGATTCCGACGTCGACGAAGACATGCTCGCCCACATCCGGCTCCGGGCCGAGGAGGGCGCGCTCCGCCACGTCGTCGTGGCGTCCGGTGACGGAAGGGCGTTCCGGGAGCCACTCGAGGAGCTCGAGAAGCACGGCACCAACGTCACGGTCATCGGGTTCCGGGAGCACGCGAGCTTCGCACTCACCTCCGAAGTCATCGAGTTCATCGACCTGGAAGACATCGAGGGCGTGTTCCGCGAGCCCCTTCCGCGCATCACGCTCGACTCGCTGCCGGAGGGCGGTGCTTGGCTGCCGCCGTTCCGCTCACTGCGTTCGCTGCTGGAGGCGCGACGATGACCACGGCGCTCGCGGCACGGCTCACCGCACCGGTCGTGCTGCCCTGCGACCCCGCCTGCACCGTGCTGCGTGACGGGGTCGTCGACGTCGACGCCACGGGGCGGATCACCCACGTCGGGCCACGGTCCTCGGCCCCGCCCACCGACGCACCGGTGCGCACCCTGCCCGGCGCCCTTCTCCCCGGGCTCGTCAACACCCACGCCCACACTCCGATGGCGCTGCTGCGGGGGATGGGCGGCGACCTGCCGCTGATGCGCTGGTTGCAGGAGGTGATGTGGCCGGCCGAGGGCAAGCTTCAGGCGTCCGACGTGCGGGCGGGGATGACCGCGGGCTGCGTCGAGCTGCTCCGCACCGGCTGCACCACCAGCGTCGAGATGTACTTCTTCACCGACGCGGTGATCGACGCCGTCACCACGGTGGGTTCCCGCGTCGTCCTCACTCCCGGCATCATCGCCGCGCCGGGCTGGGACCGGCTCGGTTCGTGGCAGCAAATGCGCGACGAGGTGTCGGCGCGGATCGACGCCGACGGGTTGCGGTCGGGCCCGGGTGAGCGCGTCGAGCTCGGCTACGGACCACACGCCGCCTACACCCTGCCGCCCGAGGCGCTCGAGTCGGTGGGTGAGCATGCGCGCGAGCGTGGAGCGCTCGTGCACATCCATGTGGCGGAGGCCGCCGATGAGGACCTCGCCCAGCGCGAGGCGTTCGGCTCGGTTCCCGCGCTGCTCGACCGCGTCGGCATGCTCGGTGGCCGGGTGCTGGCCGCCCACGCCGTGCAACTCTCCGACGAGGACGTCGCGCTGCTGGCCGCTCGCGGCGCGGCCGTCGCCCACTGCCCCGGCTCCAACGCCAAACTCGCCGCCGGGATCGCGCGCGTGTCGATGCTGCGACGCGCCGGCGTCCGTGTGGGGCTCGGCACCGACGGGCCGGCCTCCGGCGACGATCTCGACCTGTGGGCCGAGGCCCGGCTCGCCGGACTGCTCGCCCGCGTCAGCAGCGGCGACGCTGCGGCGCTCACCGCGGCCGAGCTGCTGCTCATGGCCACGCGGGACGGCGCGGCGGCGATCGGACGCGACGACCTCGGCGCGCTGGAACCGGGCCGATGGGCCGACCTGGTGCACGTCGACCTCAGCGACTCCACGTTCGTCACCCCCGAGGACGACGCCCAGCTGCTGTCGAACCTGGTGTGGGCCGGGGGCTCCCGTCTCGTGCGGGACGTCTGGGTGGCGGGGGAGCAGGTGCTCGCCGATCGGGAGCCGACGCGCGTGGACCGAGCCGCTGCCACAGCCGAACTGCGCACAGTGGCGGCCCGCCTGCACGCCTGACCCGAACCCCGCGAGTCGCCCGTTTCCCGTGGGCGAGCCGCCGGTTTCCCGTGGGCGAGCCGCCCGGCCGGTCACCGGACGACGCCCCGCGAGTCGCCCCGATTCCGTCCGCGAGTCGCCCCGATTCCGTCCGCGAGTGGCCTCGATTCCGGTGGATGCTCATCCGGGTGATCGGCTGTCAGCCGGCACGCGGCTCACGGTGGCGCCGCGGGCGCAGCGCTCCGCCGATGCGCGCACGAGGGTGCATCCCTCGCCTGCGGAACGCGTCGTCGATCTCGCGCTCGACGCGGCTCATGGACGAGAGGTCGTCGGCGCGAACGACGACGACGATCCAGCCACGCCGCTCGAGTTCGAGAATCCGGGCCTGATCCCGATCGTCACGCCCGTCATGCGAAAGGTGGCCGTAGTACTCGATCGCGATCCTCAGCTCGGGCCAGCTCAGGTCGACTCGGAACCGTGGCTCGCCATCGATCGTGTAGACCCAATGGTTGACCGTGGGCACCGGAAACCCGAAGTCGACGATGCGCCAGAGCAGCCAACTCTCGGCCGGCGACTCTGCTGCACCGGTGGCGAGGTCCAAGAGGCGGGTGCCGATACGGGTACCTCGCGGATCCGGGCGTTCCTGGAGCCGGCGGCTGATCTCGTCGCGAAAAGCGGGGCGTGCATCCGGCGGCAGGCCCGCCAGGACCTGGTCGGTGACAGCCAACGCACCCGCAGGCGCGGCGGTGCACAGCAGGTCCGTGACGACCCGCTCCAGGCACAGGACCGGCAGACCGTCGATCATCCGGGCGTCGGTATCGAGAGATCGCCCGTTGTGCACGACAAGTCCTGGTCGCGTCCTTCTCTTGCTGCCGTAAGGCACGACGACGTGCACGGGTGTCGGTTCGGCTGCCGTGTATCCGTGCAAGAACGCGGCCGTGGGACCGCTGACGATCGCGTCGGGCCCGGACGCAAGCCACGCCGCCGCGATGACGGTGGACGGCTCCGCCGCGCGCGCCGGATCGACGAGCACTCCCGTCCACGGAGAAGCGAACTCGCCTGAGCTGAGCGCTTCGCGCACCCGGTGCTCGCCGAGGACGCGGACCGCATCGCGTCGGCGGCACACACCGGCCGCGCCTGGGGGAATGATCGGGAACACGCGTCGACGATCGCGCAGTGAGGGCGCGGCCGGGGGGCTGACTGCCGACCTGTGGACAACTGGGCTTCCTTGTGGACAACTCCGAGACCGAGGGCCGTCGGCAGGACAAACACGTCCCTCGACTCTCCACAGCGTCGCCGTGACTCGGCCTCGCGCCGGGGGCGACTCGCGGGATCACGGGAACGACTCGGACGCGCAGAAGAGGCGACTCACCGGTGGAGAAGGGGCGACTCGCGCGCAGCAGGGGCGACTCGCCGACGTCGCAACGGCGACTCGCGCTCACGAACGAGGCGACTCGCGGAGCCGGAGAGGGCGACTCGCGGAGGCTGGGGCAAATCACGGTCAGGATCGGGGCGACTCGCGGAATTGGGGCGGGCGACTCGATCACTCGTAACGGGCGACTCGCGGAATCGGGGGTGCTTCTGCTGAGGGCCGGGATCCCGGTGCCGAGGTCCCAACGTGACCCCGGCCCTCGTCAGGGCAGTAGTGCAGTTACTGCCGTCGCGCACGGCCACTCCCCAGCAGCCGCTTGTCCATGCGCCCGAGGCGCACAGATCTCACCAGTGCGAACTGATCGCCTTACGCCTGCGGTGGTGCCGACCCTCGTCGGTCAGTTCGTGTCGCGCTGCCGGCACCGAGTGTGCTCCCGGGCCGACCCGCGAGGCCGGGATCGCGGGAGCGACGTCCTTCACCACGGGAATCGGCGCGGTCAGCGGATCCCGGCGGAAAGCTTCGACGGGGTCGGGGACCCGGGGCGGCGGGGTCGGGGCGGCGGGCTCGTGCTGACGAGCTCGCCAGCCGCCACGCGTGAGCGCATGGAAGATCGGCGTCAGCTCCGCGTCCTCGTCGAAGGCATGCCTACCCGTTGCCGGGCTCCAGTCGTCGTCGGTCGTCGAGTAGCGGGTCGCTGGGGACACGCGTCACCTCCGTCATGATCCTGTGCGCCATCCATGGTGCTGCCTTTGGCGCGGCTTTCGGCGTACTAACACCCACAACGGGGACACTCGGGCGTGGAAACGGGTTCGGAGCGACCGTTACAGCTCCGCGGCCCGGTTCCGCTCGTTCGGGTGGTCTTCGGCCCCGCTCACACTCGCTTGAGTATTCGTGCTGCGCCCGCTGCAGCCGTTGTGGCCAGGATCCACCCCGCAGCCACCAATGAACTCGCTATCCACTGGGATGCCCCGTCCAACCGCCAGTACCCGTCCTGCCCGAGGTTCACGATCGGGAGGAGCGTGTCGGCGGCGAAGAGCCAGGGATTGAAAACGGGGTTTTGTCCCTCGTCGACCGGAGGCGGCGGGTGCATCGCGAACCAGGTGCCGCCAAGAACAGCGAACAGGACGAGCCAACAGACCGCCAACCAGGGCTGATAGCCGAACCCGACCGTCCATCGCTGGAGCACGCCCCAGATCCGCCCGGCGACGCCGGCCTCCCCGGAACGTCGGCTCTGTCTTTCCATGAGCACTCGCTCGGAGAGCTCCTCGTCGCCCGCACGCCGGTACGCGGCCGCCAACTGCTCGTATGGTCCCGGAGCGTAGTCGGGCATCACCTGTTTGAGCCAGCGTAGCCGCGTACGGATGTCAATCACACGTGTGTCATTCAGTTTCTGGTAATCGAAATCGTCCAGATCGATGCCACCAACGGCCGCCCATAACGGAGCGGAATCAGCGAAGATGCCGACCTGAGCCTTGGTCAGGCGCACTCTTCCGCTGGGCGGCGCAGCCGGCCGTACGACGAGCTCGCCGGTCACCAGCCCATTGACGTTGAGGGCATAGGGAATGACGGTGGACGGCAAAGTGCCCAAGGTGGCGTCCACGAACTGCACCGACTTGCCCACCTCCATGCTTCGCAGGCGAACGCCGCCTGCGGCCAGGAATCCCTCGGAACAGACCATGTCCTTGCCGACGGTCGCCGCACGGGCGTCGAGCGACGGACGCGCGGTGCCGTCGGGCCGCAGCCGGGGCTGCTCGAGCCGCGCGGCCGTGCAGTCGAGCGTCGCTCCGATCTCGGCGTTCTGCAGCCGAACAGTGCCCGCGCAGTGCAACCGGCGCATGTAGAGCTCGCCGCCGATTCGCAGCCGATCGGCGAGCAGCGCGTACCCGCCCGGAGCGGCCAGCTCGATCCCGGACAGGCTCGCGCTTCCCCGCACGTGGGCGTCCACCAGGCGCAACTGCCCGGCACACATGAGTGGACCGCGGCCGTTGTCGCGCCCCTCGAGGTCACCGCCGACGTCCATTCCGTCCCCGAGCAGCGCAATCCCGAACTCCGACGCGCCTGCCGGCCCGGCCAGCCGCGCACCCGAGAGCCGCAGGTAGCCCCCGACGACGGCGTTGGGCAGCCGCACCGTGCCGTCGGTACGGCTCCCGTCGTCGAGTTCGAGGTTCCCCTCCACCCGGATGCGGTCGGCCACCAGGCAGGCCGCGCCGTCGACGATCCCGCCAGGGACGACCGGCATCCGGCTCTCCCCCGG
>DASYES010000694.1:0-1785 GCA_036498885.1 Pseudonocardia sp. | reverse complement strand
CGCGACGCCGCCCGCGAGCGGGTGACCGAGCTGATCGCGGAGCTGGACGCGGCACGCGACCGGGAACGCACCGCCACGGCCACGGCGCGCGACGCCGAGTCCACCGCGCGGGCTTCCGCCAGGGCCGCGGGCGCCGCCGCCACGCGGACCGCGCGGGCCCGGGCCCGGCTCGACGAACTCTGAGCGCAGGCGATCGGCCGATCACCGAATCCACCCGAGAGCGTGCTCACACGGTGGAGACGGGTGAGCACTCCGGCAGGCGGGCACCCCGGACATACCGCCCCCGACATGGAGAGGACTGATCGCCGCCATGGCGAACACCAGCACCGCGACGGCCCCGAACACGATCACCCAGGTCACCGCGACGAACATCGTGATCGACACGGTCGTCTCGCAGCTGCGCGCGATCGAGCAGCTCACGAACACCGAGGCCCAGATCGCCAGGTTCCGCATCGCCCAGGCCGGCACCGACGCAATCCTGCGTGAGCTACGGCAGAACGGGGACGACGCGGTGCGGCGCGCTCGCCGCATCGCCGACCAGCTGCGCGCGCTTCACGCCGTGCCCGACGTGGTGACCCCCGCCCTCGGCCGGTTGCTCGCGTTCGTCAAGAGCACGATGGAGCAGGCCCAGCCGATCGACGAGGCGCTCCTCGACGACCTCGCCCTCGAACACCAGCTCCTCGACCGGGCCCGCTATCTGCGCGTGCTCGCCGACCGGGCCCAGCTGCCGGCCGTCGAGAAGCTCGCCGACGACCTGGTCGCCGCCCACACCGCGACCGTCGAGTGGCTGACCACCGTGCTCGCCGAGGAGGCACTCGGCGGGCCTGCCGCGCTCACCCCGACCCCGTTGCAGCGGGTGGCCGGTGGCGTGGTCCACGCGGTCGGCATGCCGACGCGGTTCGCGATGGACCGGGTCAACCGCGCCGTGGACATCGCCTACCGCACCGGCGAGCAGGCGCGCGACGTCGTCGGCGACGTGGCCGGCAAGGTCGTGCAGCTCGGCAGCGGCACCCGTGAGGTCGCCGCCGCAGGTCGGGACGCGGCCCTTCAGCGGGCCGAGCGGGTGGCAGCACGCGAAGGCGCGGACACGGTGGCCGGCGTGGTGCACGAGACTCGAGCGGACCTGGGCGGCCTCAAGGCGTCCGAGCTGCCCATCCCGCACTACGAGGAGATGACGGCGCAGGCCGCGATCGCGGCGCTGCGCGAGCTGACCAGCCCGGCCGACCTGAACGTCATGATCGCGTTCGAGAAGGGCCGCAAGAACCGTTCGGGCGTCATCTCGGCAGCACAGACGCGCTACGCCGCGCTCGCGAAGGACGTGACAGGCGTCGAATGAGCCGCGTTTGGCTTTCACCGCAGCGGGCACAGACCGGACGTGATGCTGCTGCGGCCACCCGGGGTGTACCGGGCCGAGGGTGACACCCAGATGCTGATTGACGTCATGTACCAGGGCGGCTTCGCCGACGGGCGGCACGTTCTGGACATCGGGACGGGAAGCGGTGCATTGGCGGTGTCTGCGGCCCGTGCGGGCGCCGCCTCCGTCACCGCGGTCGATCTCTCGATGCGCTCGGTCATCGCGACCTGGCTCAACAGCAGGCTGCACGGAGTACCTGTCTCGGTCCACAGAGGTGACCTCTTGGCCCCGGTGGACGGACGGCGTTTCGGCCTGGTCCTGGCCAATCCGCCCTACGTCCCCGCACCGACGGCCGCCCTGCCACGCCACCGCAAGGCCCGCTGCTGGGACGCGGGACCGGACGGGCGGGCGCTGCTCGACCGGATCTGCGC
>DASYES010000693.1:0-2368 GCA_036498885.1 Pseudonocardia sp. | reverse complement strand
GGCGCGCAGCAGGTCGCGGACCTTCTCGATGCTGCGGCGGCTCGCCGCGGCGTCGAGGGTCATGTCCACCTCGCCGGTCCGCAGCTCCTGCTCGTTCTTGACGGCGTCGCCGGCGAACAGCACCGGGCCCCCGGTGGTCTCGACGCGGTAGGCGAAGTGGCCCGGGGTGTGCCCGGGGGTCGCGAGCGTGTGCACCTGCCCGAGCGGCTCGGTGCCGTCCTCGACTCGGAGGACGTGCTCGGCCCGCGCCAGCTCCGCCACGTGGAATTCCGGGAGCTCCCAGGTGCCGATCGGCTGGGCTGCCGCCCACTCCAGGTCCGGGCGCGGCACCACCACCTGCGCGTTCGGGAACAGCGCGAAGTTGCAGATGTGGTCCCAGTGGCAATGGGTGAGCAGCACGGCCGTCACGTCGGAGCGCGCGACCCCGCGCTCCTCCAGCTGCGCGAGCAGCGGGGCGCGGTAGCCGTAGCCCCCCGTGTCCACGAGGATCGTGCGCCCCTCGCCCTGCAGCAGGGCGACCGTGCTCCAGCCCAGCCCACCGTGGCAGGTGCTCCGCCCGGGAAAACCCTGGAACAGGATGCTCATCTCGTACACCGCTGACCTCCTTGTCGAGTGGGCCGGGTCGGTGAAGGCGATCCGCTCCAGCTCCTGGCGGTCCCCGTTGGCAGCGAGGATGAATCCGCCGTCGCGGGGACCTGCCGCCCGGCGAGCAGGAACCGGTGCCTGCCAGCTCTTCTGCGGCTGGGCGGACAACGGCGATGCGCACATCCCCGGTGGTCACGGGAACGGCAGGGGATCAGAATTCGGGTCCACCGCCTGCTCGTGATGTGCGCAGCGGCGTCGGTGAGCGACGACGACGGCTCGTGGGACACGCGGTCACCTCTTCATCGCGGAAGGGAAGGTCAGGGAGCGGTCGGTGCCACGACCGAGTCCCGGCGGAGCAGCGTGCTGGGGACGACGTGCTGCTCGGGGGTGACCGGCTTGTCGTCGACCAGGTCGAGTACGAGCCGGGCGGCGAGCCGCCCCATCGCCTCGACCGGTTGCCGCACGACGGTGATCGGCGGCGGGTAGAACGCCATCCAGGGCGCGTCGGTGAACCCGACCAGGGACAGGTCCTGCGGGCAGCGCAGCCGTTCGTCCCGCAGGCCGGCGAGGATTCCCTCCGTCACGGGGGCGTTGAACCCGATCGCGGCGGTGATCCCGGGGTGTGCGTGCAAGGCATGCCGGATCGCCGCCCGTGCGCCCGGGCCGGTCTGGTCGGTGTAGAACACGAGCGGTTCCGTCCCGGCCGCGAGCACCGCCTCCCGGTACCCCGCCTCGCGGCGCCTGGTGGTGGAGGCGTCCTGCGGGCCGAGTACCGCGGCGATTCGGCGGTGACCGGCGTCGAGGAGCGCGCGAGTGGCCTCGCTCATCGCCTCTGGTTCGTTGGTGACCACCGAGGGGACCGCGAGGTCGGGGAGGGTGCGGCTCACAAGCACGGCGGCGCCGAACCCCGCGAGGTCCTCGGTGGTGAGCGAGCTGTGCACGGCGGGGGCGACGAGCAGGCCGCTGGGCCGGTAGGAGCCCAGCAGCTCGAGCTGCTGGCGCTCGGTCTCGCGGTCGTCGTCGGAGTTCAGCAGCATCAGTGTGAGGCCGCGCTGGCGGAAGACGGCCTCGATCGACTTGTGCAGGGCGGCGTAGAACGGGTTCGAGATGTCGGTGATCAGCAGTCCGACCATCGGGGTGCGGGTGGCGCGGAGGCTGCGGCCGACAGCGTTGGGGCGGTAACCCACGGCGGTGACCGCAGCCAGCACTTTGGCGCGCGTCGCCTCGCTGACGTAACCGGTGCCGCGCAGCACGCGTGACACCGTCTGGGCGCTCACGCCTGCGTGAGCGGCCACCGTCTTCACGGTGGCGCTCGGTCCGCCGCCACCAGTTAACGTTGCCACAAGTCGACGTTGACACAGAGGTGTGACCGATGGCAATACGCTGTTCGTCAGCCGTCGGGGACCCGTCGACCTCGGTCAGG
This sequence comes from Pseudonocardia sp., assembly GCA_036498885.1. GTDB lineage: Bacteria > Actinomycetota > Actinomycetes > Mycobacteriales > Pseudonocardiaceae > Pseudonocardia. Next base: position 360 of record DASYES010000693.1, on the reverse strand, counting down.
CCCCCGGCCTCGTAGCGGCTGCCTCGGTTCTGGCGTCGTCCGTGAGTCCGCTGCCCGTCTGGCGGAAGCCGACCGACTCCCGATTGGTCCGTGCGAGGTGGATTCGTCGATCAGGTCGCTGGCGGGGTCGCCAGCAGGGCCGGGCTGCAGCGCGTCGAAGCTCTTCGTGAGCCGTTCCCCGACCTCGGCGGCCCGCGACTCGCTACAGAATCCCTCGTGGTGCAGCGGGCTGCGTCGCTGTGCGGAGCTTCAGCGGAACTCGACGTTGGAAGTCGGTACGTGGGGACCCGGCCGCCCGGCGTGAACAGACGAAGGCGAATGCTCCTGAAGCCCTCGCCGGGCGAAGCTGATCGGCGCCGA
>DASYES010000692.1:0-9037 GCA_036498885.1 Pseudonocardia sp. | reverse complement strand
GCGGCGGGCGAGCTGCTCCTCCCGCGACGGTGCGAGCAGCCGGGCGAGCAGCGCCCGCTCCCACCGGACGGCGACCGCCGCCCCGGCTATGCCGAGGTAGAGCAGCACCGCCCCGGACGCGGCGTAGTACAAGACGATCTCACCGGTGACCACGGTGGCAGGTGGGCCGTCCAGGATCCACGGTGTGCCGCTGATCCAGGCCCACAGGAGCGTGATCGCGGACCCCGTGCCCACGACGAGCAGGGCGATCACGATCCCGCCCAGGAAGGCCACGGGCAACCGGGCGCCCAGGTAGCGCAGCGTCCGTCGGGCCGATGGTGCGGCGGCCGCCGCGTCGACCCCACCGAGCAACCTCGTCACGCGGGTGCGCTCGATGCCGGCCAGCCGGCTCGCCGCGGCGGCCACGGAGGGCCGGGCCGCGAGGACGAGCATGGCGATCGCGGCCGGCAGCAGGAGGAGTACGTGGGCGGCGGCCGTCACCGCGCCGAGGGCGAGCCCGCTGCCCATCCGGGCGGCGCGCCCGATCGTCCTCACGATCGGGAGGCTACTGGTGGGGGCCACGCCACGGCGGCGGCCCGACCGGGCCGGGACGAACCGCGGGGATCCGCTCGGTGACGGCGACCGCATCGATCACCGGGATCCGCTCGGTGGGGCTCTCGCAGAGGGGAGCCTCGTCCACGTCCTGCTTGCGCCGGGACAGCCGCTTCGCGACGAACACGACCACAGCCACCACGATCGCCACCAGCACCACCTTCGAGGCAATCCCCGCGTACTGCTCGACGATGTGCCAGTTCTCCCCGAGGGTGTAGCCGGCCATCACGAACGCGGTGTTCCAGATCAGGCTGCCGGCCGTTGTGAGGCCGGCGAACAGGAGTGGGTTCATCCGCTCGACGCCCGCGGGCACCGAGATGAGGCTCCGCACCAGCGGCACCATCCGGCCGAGGAACACGGCCTTGTTGCCGTGCCGGGCGAACCACTCCTCCGCCTTGTCGACGTCACGCAGGTTCACGAGCGGCATGCGGTCGACGACTGCGCGCAGCCGGTCACGGCCGAGCGCGGCGCCGATCCCGTACAGCGCCAGCGCCCCGACGAGCGAGCCGAGCGTGGTCCACACGATCGCGGCGACGACGCTCATCTCGCCACGTGCCGCGGCGAAGCCCGCGAGCGGAAGGAAGACCTCGCTGGGGAGCGGGGGGAACACGTTCTCGAGGGCGATGGCGAGTCCGACGCCGGGAGCGCCGAGGGCGTCCATCAGGGCGACGACCCAGCCCACCACGCCGTCGAGCTCAGGAGGGGAGACCATGTCGATGATGGTAGGAAAGTCCGTTCCGCCCAATACTGGGGTCCTCGCCGGACGCACCCTGAGGTCGTCCTCACCCCCTCCGTAGGGTGGCCAGCCATGGCACGTTTCCAGCCCCCGCCGCCGCATCCGTCGGGCGCACGGCCCCCCGCCATCCCCCGTGAGCTGGTTCCGAACCACGTCGCACTTGTCATGGACGGCAACGGCCGCTGGGCCAACGCCCGCGGACTGCCCCGCATCGAGGGGCACCGGCGCGGCGAGGCCTCGCTCATGGACGTCGCCCGTGGAGCGATCGACATCGGCGTCCGGTGGCTCTCCGCCTACGCCTTCTCCACCGAGAACTGGAAGCGCAGTCCCGACGAGGTGCGGTTCCTCATGGGTTTCAACCGCGACGTCATCCGCCGCCGTGTCGACGAGATGGACGCGATGGGCGTCCGGGTCCGGTGGGCGGGGCGGCGGCCCCGGCTGTGGCGTTCGGTGATCAAGGAGCTGGAGATCGCCGAGGAGAAGACGAGGCACAACGACGTCCTGACGCTCACCATGTGCGTCAACTACGGCGGGCGCGCCGAGATCGCCGATGCCGTGCGGAAGGTCGCGCAGCTCGCCGTCGACGGCCGGATCCGGCCGGACAAGATCGACGAGCACACGATCGCCCGCTACCTCGACGAGCCGGACATGCCGGACGTCGACCTGTTCGTGCGCTCATCGGGCGAGCAGCGCACGTCGAACTTCCTGCTCTGGCAGTCGGCCTACGCGGAGATGGTCTTCCTGGACACCCTGTTCCCCGACTTCGACCGCCGCCATCTCTGGGAGGCGATCGAGATCTACGCGCGCCGTGACCGCCGCTTCGGCGGGGCGCTCGACAAGCCGGGCGCGGCGTCGTGAGCGGCCGTTCGATCCCTGAGATGCTCGACATCGCGCGGCAGGCGCTGGAGCGCTTCCACGACGTCACTGCCGACGACGACGGCGCACTCACCTTCGCCCACGGCGGCGTCGTGTGCGCTCTGCAGGGGCTCGAGCTGGAGGAGGGTCTGCCGGTCCTCAACCTCACATGCGTGGTGGCCTGGGATCTGCCGCTGGAGTCGGACGTGCCCACGCGGGTGGCGCTCGGCGCCGGTGAGGGGCTCTTCGGCACCCCGCGCGTGATCCGCGGGCAGAACGGCTGGGATGTGACCTTGCGCTACGCCTTCCCGGCGAGCGGACTGGACGGTAAGGCGATGGGCACGCTGCTGATGCTGGTGGTGAGCAGTGCATCGAGCATGCGAGCGGAGCTCACCGACAGCGAGAGCCGCACCGTGGAGCCGTAGCGCTGAGCTGAAGCGGCGGGGCTCAGGTGGAGAGGTGTACGAGCGGGAGCGTGTCGAGCTTTTCCGACGAGAGCTGTCCGGCCGTTGCCAGTACCCGGCTCTGTGTCTCCTGCATTCTGCTGTCCACGAGCGCACTCAGGGCGTAGGCCACGCGGCCGAGCAGGCGCACCGTCGTGTCGTCCACGAGAGGGCGCGGTGCAGAGACCACCGCGACGCCGGAGGGTCTGCCGTCGTCGCCCTGCGCCGCGCCGATCGTGAACGACTCGCGCGGGTTGACGTGGCGTGAGGCGTAGTGGTCCCGGAGCTTCTTGATCATGCTGTGGAATTCGCGGACGTCGCCGTCGAGCTCGAGCTTGCCGAGGTCGCCGTCGGTGAGGACACCGGTCCGACCGGAGAAGCACCGGACGTAACCGATCAGGGCGCCCGTCCACAGCGCCTCGACGAGGGCGGGATCCGGCTGCGGGGGTGCCAGCGCGCTGACCAGGTGCTCGCAGCAGCGCAGCACGTACTGCAGATCCTCGAACACCGCGGCGAGGCCGGCCAGCGCCGCAGGATCGGCACCGTCCAGCTTGCGCACAGTGCTCGGTGCGGTGGCCGTGGCCGCCCCGTTGTTCCCCGCCACGTCGTCCGCCATGAGCGCCTCCTCGCGTTCCGCTGCGGACGCTAGCGGCCGCGGGGCGCGGCGGATGTGTCGTTCTGAGACGGACGTCAGCGGGTGGCGCCGCAGTTCTTGCAGAGGCCGAAGATCTCCGCTGTGTGGCTGAGCTCGACGAACCCGTGGATCTCGGCCACCCGCTGCGCCCAGCTCTCCACGTCCGGGCCCTCGATCTCCACCGTGTGGCCGCAGCGGCGGCACACCAGGTGGTGGTGGTGATCAGCGGTGTCGCAGCGGCGATACACGGCCTCGCCCGTGCCGGTGCGCAGGACGTCGACCTCGCCGCCGTCGGCGAGCGTCTGGAGGGTGCGGTAGACGGTGGTGAGTCCGATGCCCTCGCCCAGCCGGCGGAGCTCCTCGTGGATCTCCTGGGCCGAGCGGAAGTCGTCGAGCCGGTCGAGCAGCGCGGACACCGCGGCTCGCTGACGCGTGGCCCGTAGCGCCCGTGTCGTGGGCGCCTGTCCCGTCGTACTCATCGGACCCCCTCCTCCACGTGAGCCACCGCGTCCACGACGATGTGGGCGAGGTGGTCGTCGACCAGCGAGTAGACCACTTCGCGACCTTGCCGATCGCCCTGGACCACTCCTGCCGACTTGAGCACCCGCAGGTGCTGGCTGATCAGCGGCTGCGTGACCCCGAGTGCGTCGACGAGATCGTGCACACACCGGTTGGACTCCAACAGCTGCAGCACGATCGCGATCCGCACCGGCGCGGCGAGCGCCCGCAGCAGGTCTCCGGCCTCCGCGAGCGTTCGGGGGGTGCGGACGGGCGCGGGGGCGGCGGTGCGGTGTGCGGTGGTATGAGTGGTGGTGTTCGCTGCCGTCTGGTCGTCGACCTGGGCGTACGCGGCCTCCCCCGTGGACGCGCTTGCCCGCCCGGCACCAGCGACGATCGACATTGGTCCCCATCCCCGGAAGCGGCGGCCACGCCCCCCGGTGGTCCAGCTCTCCGGCGGCCGCGCCCCCATCGTAGGCGTGTGGTGGCATGCTCCGTTCGTGCTGCTCGTCTGCCGGTACGTCGCCGAGTCTCCCGCACCCGCGTTCCTCGCGCGCGCCCGCCGGGCGTTGGAGCTGCTCACCGCGGCCGACGGTTGCCTCGGTGGGGAACTGGGCCGTTCGGTCGACGAGCCTCGCCACTGGGTGCTCGCGGTCCGGTTCGTCTCGGTGGACGCCTACCGTCGCGCACTCTCCCCGTTCGAGGTGCGGGAGCACGTGATACCCCTGCTCTCGGAGGCTCTGACCGACACCCCGTCGACCTTCGAGACGCTCCTGACAGCGCAAAGGGGCGAGACGCAGGAGCACGAAAGTCTCCTGTCCTGACGACGACGCGCGCTGGGCAAGGTCCTCGCACACCGACCGTGCGGAGCTCCGGCCACCCGAAGTCGACCCGGGCGACCCAGGTGTTGCCCGTTCGGACCACGTACTGCAGGACGGGCATCGGCAGACCCGCCCTCTGCAGCGCGACGCGGCTGCGTGACTCGCCAGGGCTTTCGCTGCGTGCGTCGGCGAACGCAACGACGCGTCGTGCCGCGGTGTTGCCGCGGCGGTTGCTCGCCCGCTCGACGGCGTCGACCAGCGCGGCTCGATCGACGAGGCGGCGGTGCAGCGCAGCGTCGGCCGTCACCACTGCTGGCTCGAAGGGCAGACAACGGGCCAGGTCGGCGATCGTTCTCGGCACCGACGTGACGGCGTAGCCGTCGGCGAAGACGATCTCGTCGGGCTCGAGCGCGGCCGCGTGCAGATGCAGGAAGCGACTGCGACGGCCACCGGAGCGACGGTTGCGGGTGACGTGCACCCGATCGAGCGGCACTCCCCACAGGGGTGGAGCGCGGCGGCAGACACGTGGCTCACCACTGCGCCCGGCGCGACCTGTTGTACGGCTGCCCGGACCTCCAGCGCGTGCCGGGCGGCCGGATCGAGCAGTTGGATGTCGCCCGCTCCGACGGAGACGCCCGGGTGCACGGTGACCAACTGCCGGTCCACCCGCCACCTTCGCAGCTCGTCGTCCGTGAACCCGGCCTCGAGCAGTCGGGGCCGGAGCACGAGTGCGGGCATCTCCCTGTCCATGATCTTCAGAATCGGGTGCCGAGGTTCGGGGCAACACCCCGGATGAGGCGCCTGTGGACAGCTCCGCATTGGTCCGCGCGCCGAGTGTGGTCCTCGTAGAGCCCGCGAGCCCTGCGAGGATCGGGCCGCGCGAGCGTGTGGGGCGGAGGCCGTGGCGGAAACCCGCTCGGGCTCGGTCGCTACCCTGGGGGTTCGTTCCTCCGTCGCCCCGCCCAGGAGTACAGCCCCGTGGCCAGCAAGCCGAGCTCCGCCAAGATCGACACCATCGTCTCGCTCGCGAAACGGCGCGGATTCGTCTTCGCGTCGGGTGAGATCTACGGCGGTACGCGGTCGGCCTGGGACTACGGGCCTCTGGGCGTCGAGCTCAAGGAGAACATCAAGCGGCAGTGGTGGAAGAGCATGGTGACGGGCCGCGACGATGTCGTGGGCCTCGACAGCTCCGTGATCCTCCCGCGCGAGGTCTGGGTTGCCTCCGGGCACGTCGGCGTCTTCACCGATCCGCTGGTGGAGTGCCTGAGCTGCCACCGTCGGTTCCGCGCCGACCAGCTGGCCGAGGAGTACGCCGAGCGCACGGGCAAGGAGGTCTCCGAGGACGACCTGTCCGACGTGCCCTGCCCCAACTGCGGCACGCGCGGCCAGTACACCGAGCCGCGCGACTTCAACATGATGCTCAAGACCTACCTCGGCCCTGTGGAGTCCGAGGAGGGCCTGTACTACCTGCGGCCCGAGACGGCGCAGGGCATCTTCGTCAACTTCCTCAACGTGCAGACGACGTCGCGGAAGAAGCCGCCGTTCGGCATCGGCCAGATGGGCAAGAGCTTCCGCAACGAGATCACACCCGGCAACTTCATCTTCCGCACGCGTGAGTTCGAGCAGATGGAGATGGAGTACTTCGTCGAGCCGGGCACCGACGAGAAGCTGCACCAGTACTGGATCGACGAGCGCACCAACTGGTACGTCGACCTCGGCATCTCGCCCGAGAACCTGCGCCAGTACGAGCACCCCAAGGAAAAGCTCTCCCACTACTCGAAGCGCACCGTCGACATCGAGTACCGGTTCGGCTTCACCGGCTCGGAGTGGGGCGAGCTCGAGGGCATCGCCAACCGCACCGACTTCGACCTCACCACGCACTCCAACCACTCCGGCGTCGACCTGTCGTTCTACGACCAGGCGTCGGGCACGCGGTACCGGCCGTACGTGATCGAGCCGGCAGCCGGCGTCGGGCGTTCGATGATGGCGTTCCTCGTCGAGGCCTACACCGAGGACGAGGCGCCCAACGCCAAGGGTGGCGTCGACAAGCGGGTGGTGCTGCGGCTCGACCGGCGGCTCGCGCCCGTCAAGGCCGCGGTGCTGCCGCTCTCGCGCAACGCCGAGCTGTCGCCCAAGGCCCGCGACCTGGCAGCCGCGCTGCGCAAGCACTGGAACGTCGAGTTCGACGATGCCGGCGCGATCGGGCGCCGTTACCGTCGCCAGGACGAGATCGGCACCCCGTTCTGCATCACCGTCGACTTCGACACACTCACCGACCAGGCCGTGACCATCCGCGAGCGCGACTCGATGGCACAGGAGCGGGTGGCCCTGGACCAGGTCGAGAGCTACCTGGGCGCCCGCCTGCTGGGCTGCTGACCCGACCCCTGCACGAACGGCGCGCTCGTCCGGACCTATCGGACGAGCGCGCCGCTCGTTGTGGTGGGCCGGGTGCCGCTGCCGCGGATGCGTGGAGCCCTCGACGCGCGGACGAACGGCGCGTTCGTCCGGACCTATGGGATGAGAGTGCCGCTCGTTGTCCCGGGCGAGGGCGGGGACCCAGCTCCCGGACAGGAGTGCGGGGAAGCGGGCGCGTTGCTTCTCGGACGAGTGGCGCGTTCGTCCGGATCTAGTGGACGAGGGCGCCGTTCGTTGCACGTGGCTGGAGCGCCTCGGCCCGGCTGATCGGACCAGGGGCCCGGCGGGGGCGGCTCGGGCGGCCTGACATTCGTCACGGGGAGGTCGTGACGGGCGATCCGGGGGCGGGTGGGAGTGCGGCGGCAGTGTCGTCCCCATGACGAGATCCACTTCCCCTCCCGCCGTCGCCGCAGGTGCGGCCGTGTCGGTCCGGGACCTGCATCGCAGCTACGGCGGCGTGCGCGCGGTCGACGGCGTCGATCTCGCGATCGCCCCCGGCGAGGTGGTTGCCCTGCTCGGGCCCAACGGCGCCGGCAAGTCGACGACCATCGACATCCTGCTCGGGCTCTCGCGCCCCGACTCCGGCGATGTCCGGCTGTTCGGGCGGACACCGCGGCAGGCAGTGGTGGACGGGCTGGTCGGAGCGATGCTGCAGTCCGGCGGCATCCCGGACGACATCACGGTGGCGGAGGTCGTCCGGCTGACGGGCGCGCTGTTCCCGAAGCCGCTGCCCGTTGCGGAGGCGCTGCTCCGGGCAGGCGTCGCCGACGTGGCCGGCCGGGGCTACGGGCGGCTCTCGGGCGGGCAGAAGCAGCGCGTGCGGTTTGCCGCCGCGCTCGTCTGCGACCCGGACCTGCTCGTGCTGGACGAGCCGACCGTCGCGATGGACGTGCAGGCCAGGCGCGAGTTCTGGGCGGCGATGCGTGGCTACACGCGCACCGGTCGCACGGTGCTGTTCGCCACGCACTACCTGGCGGAGGCCGAGGAGTACGCGGACCGGGTCGTGCTGCTGCGGGCGGGCCGGGTGGTGGCCGACGGGAGCGTGGCGCAGGTGCGCGCGCTCGCCTCGGGCCGGGTCGTGGCGGCGACCGCGCCGGGCGCGGACCCGTCCGCGCTGCGAAGGCTCCCCGGGGTGACGCAGGTGCACGCCGACGGGCCGCGTGTGCGGCTCGAGTGCTCCGACTCCGACGCCGCGCTGCGCGCACTGGTCGCCGGATATCCGCAGGCCTGCGACATCGAGGTCTCGGCTCGCGGCCTCGAGGACGCTTTCGTCGCGCTGACCGCATCGGACGGTGAGTGACCATGGGCGCGCTGCTGCTCGCCGAGGTGCGCCGGATCTACCGGTCGCCACGGTTCCTGATCTTCACGGTGGGCTTTCCCGTCGTCTACTTCATCGTCTTCGCCGGGATCTTCGCGACCGGGCCGGACGCCGCGGCCGCCACGGTGTTGCTGATGGTCAACATGGCCGCGTTCGGGGCGATCTCGGCGTCGGTCAGCACCGGCGGCCGGGTTGCGGTGGAGCGCAGCATCGGCTGGAACCGCCAGCTGCGGCTGACCCCCCTCCCCGCGTGGGGGTACGTCGGCACCAAGGCGGCCGTCTCGATGCTGGTGGCGCTCCCCGCACTCGTGCTCGTGTTCGCGGTGGCCGGCGTGCTGAAGGGCGTGGACCTCGATGCTGTCACCTGGGTGCGGGTCTTCCTCGCGGCGTGGCTCGGGGTGCTGCCGTTCGCCGCGATCGGACTGCTGCTCGGTCTCGTCGCGTCGCCCGACTCGGCGCAGGGCATGTCGACGGTGACCATGCTGGTGTTCAGCCTGCTGGGCGGGGTGCTGATCCCGGCAGAAGTCCTGCCGCCGGCGATGCTCTCCGTCGCCCACCTGCTGCCCAGCTACTGGCTCGCGACCATCGCACGCGGGCAGGCGACCGGTGACGGTGTGCCGATCGAGGGCGTGGCCGTCCTGCTGGTGTGGCTGCTCGTCGCGGGGGTCGGGGTCGCGGTCCGGTATCGGCGCGATTCCCTCCGCGTCTGATCTGCGGGGCATGGGC
>DASYES010000691.1:0-2021 GCA_036498885.1 Pseudonocardia sp. | reverse complement strand
TCGGGATCCCGTCCCGCGAGGCCCTGCAGGAGGTCTGCCGGCGCGCGGAGAGCGCCGGGTTCGACACCGTCTTCGCCGCCGATCACCTCGGCGCACCTGCACCCTTCCCGGTGCTCGTCGCGGCCGCCGACGCGACCGAGCAGATGCGGGTGGGCACCCTGGTGCTCAACGCCCCGTTCTGGAACCCGGCGCTGCTTGCCCGCGAGGTGGCCAGCACCGACATCCTCACCGACGGCCGGCTCGAGGTCGGCCTCGGCGCGGGGCACATGAAGTGGGAGTTCGATACCGCGGGCATCCCCTGGGCGTCCTTCGGCTCGCGGGTTCGCACCCTCGAGAAGACGATCACCGAGCTGGGCCGGTTCTTCGCCACCGACCTGGCCGGACTGCCGGGCGGCAAGGCACCGCGGCCCGTGCAGCGCATCGGGTTCGAGGGATCCGGACCACCACTGATCGTCGGCGGCACCGGCGACCGTGTGCTGGCGGTCGCCGCGCGGCATGCCGACATCATCGGCGTCGCGGGCGCCTACCAGGTGGCGGGCAAGCCGCCGGGGACGTTCCGGCTGGCCACGGCGGCAGAGACCGACGAGCGAATGCGTTTCGTGCGCGAGCAGGCCGGGGAGCGCAGCGCCGGGATCGAGTGGCACCTGCTCGTGCAGGCGGTGCTGCCCACCACCGACCGGCGCGCCGCCACGGCAGACATGATCAGCAGGTTCGGCACCGAGATGAGCGTGGACGAGGTCCTGGAATCGCCCTACCTCCTCATCGGCAACACGGAGCAGATGGCCGAGCAGCTACTGGCGAGCAGGGAGCGCTACGGCTTCTCCTACGTCACCGTGCACGAGCCGTTCCGGGAGGCGTTCGAACCGGTGGTGGACCGCCTCCGTTCGTGACAACGAGCGCAATTCCGTTTTCCACGCGATTTTTACGCCTTCTGTCGCGCATTGTTGGTCGGCTATTTTGCCGGTTCCGGCTTCGTTGCGGTTGACCTACCGGGAGTACGCCGAGCATGTCGAGCGGTTCGCCCGCGCGAGCTGGCGCGGGTGCCGACGCGAGATCGGCTTCGCCCGGCACTTCGTGCAGATCCCGTGGGAGCGCACGCACGCCGACGCACCGGGCGCGCTCACCCCGTACTGGACCAGGTCGGTCTGGTGCTGTTCACCTCCGGCACAGCGGTGCGCCGAAGGCTGCCCTGCGCACATACAACAGCGTGCACGCAGCCGTCGCCAACGTCGCCGACGCCTTCCGGCACGGTCCGCACGACACGTTCGCCACCTCCTCGCCGGTGAGTCACCTGGGCGGGATCCTGGCTGGCAACCTCCGCCCGCTCTTCGTCGATCGCCGAGCTGCGGCGGCACCCCCGATCGCTGCCCGCGCTGCGCATCGGGGGAGCTTCGTAGCTCAACCAGGCTCCACCGAGCGACGTCGACGCGGCGGGCGCGCCGCCAGCACCACTGCGCCGAACGTGAGGACGGTCGCGATCCAGGTCGCAGCTGATGGGCCGGGACCCGGGGTCAGCGTGTCGAGGGCGAGCGCGCCCGACAGTTGGCCTGCGACGCTGGCCAGGCTGAAGACCAGGACACCGACCTGACCGACGACGAGCGTGGCTGTCGCGATCACACCGATGCCGATCAGACCGGCGGCATAGAGCCACGGCTCGGCGGGGAGCCGACCGGCCGGAGCAGTGCGAAGAACCGGCTCGATCAGGACCGCGACGGCGAGGGTGAGCTCGGCGACGACGAAGCTGACCAACGTGGCAGGCCATGGCGACCCGGCGGCCGCGCCGACCCGGCCGTTGAGGGCGGACTGCACGGCGACCGCGATGCCGGCAAGCAGTGGAAGCAGCACCAGTAGCAACGCCCCCTGGGCGCCCGGCCGATCGCGGACCGCGACGGCGACCGCTGCGACACAGATCAGCGCGCCGCCGACCCGGGCCACTGTGACCGCGTGACGTCCGCCCGGCCCGAGCCCCCACCGGTCCGCCACGAGGCTGCCGGTCGCAGTGCCTCCGACGATGGCCACGG
>DASYES010000690.1:0-3627 GCA_036498885.1 Pseudonocardia sp. | reverse complement strand
TCACGGTGCGTGTCTCGCCGAGCGCCGTGACGACCACACTTTCGGGGGGCGGTGCACGGCGCGGAATACCCACATCCGGCGTCAAAGGTTCGCGTAGAGGGCACTCTCGAAGGCGCTGTACACCGCGAGAGCCTCTTCGGGGACGAACGGCAGCGACTGGCTGTAGATCGCGCCCGTGATCCCCGTGGTGCGGTCGACCCAGAAGTGGGTGTTCATCAGCCCCGCCCAGGCGCCGCTGCCGGCTCGGCGCATTCCCGGCACGTCGGCGGTGTTGAGCAGCAGCCCGTAGCCCCACTTGTTGCCCGGCCCCGGATGGAACCCGAGGGACGAACGAGGGTCCGCAGTGTCGATCGAGGCCGGGAAATCGAGATCCCCGATCTGGTTGGTGAACGCCGCCTCCACCGTGGCCGGTTTCAGGATCGTCGCGCCCTCGAACGTTCCCCCGCCCAGCAGGGCCCGCTGGAATCTCAGGTAGTCGCGGGGGGTCGAGTAGAGCCCGTGCCCGCCTGCCCAGAAGTCCGGTGTGGCGGGGAGGATCTCACCGATGTCGGCCCACCGACCGTCCTCGCCCTTGACGTGTACCGCGGCGGTGTTCGCCCGCTGCTGGTCGGTGGGCGCGAACGAGGTCTCGCTCATCCCGAGCGGGCCGGTGATGCCCTGCGCGATCGCCACGTCCAGGGTCATCCCGGACGCCGCCTCGATGACCCGGCCCAGCCAGTCGGTGTTGATCCCGTACTCGAAGCGGGTGCCCGGGTCGGCCACCAGCGGCGCGGTGAGGGCCGCCTCCTTGCCCGAGGTGACGATCGGAGCGCCGGTCGCCTCCTGCCAGCGCGCGATGTCGGCGTTCCAGAACCAGTAGCTCAACCCGCTGGTGTGCGTGACGAGATGCCGCACCGTGGCCCGGCTCGCCGGGGCCCGCAGCCGGGGGGTGTCCCCGTCGAAGCCCGCCAGCACCTGCACCTCGGCGAACTCCGGGCGGTAAGCCTCCACCGGAGCGTCCAGGTCCAGCGTGCCCTGCTCCACCAACTGCAGCGCGGCCACGGTGGCCACCATCTTGGTCATCGACATGATCCGGAAATGGGTGTCGGGCGACACCTGATCGGTGCCGCCTGCCACCCGGGGACCCGCCGCCCCCTCGTAGATCACGCCGTCACGGTCGGCCGCGATCGCCACCGCGTTGGGCACTGCCCCGCTCTCGACCCCGTCACGCAGCACCGCGTCGATCACCGAGGCATCGATGGTCGAGCTCACCAGCAGCTCCTCCCCGTCCGGATGTGTGTCACTCCGGTCACACTCTGGAGCGATCAGCCGACGCGGTCACGCGGTAGCGCACCGCACCCTATCCGTACGGGGAGGAACCGGGCGAAGCTCAGATCTCCCCGCCCTCCACGACCTCTCCTTGACGAAGGGGCAACGTGGCGAACGCGGCGGGCGGCTCCCGCCAGGGCTCGGCGGAGTGACCGCTACGGGCGTCCTGGACCGCCCGCCACACCCGCTCCGGGGTGCACGGGAGGTCGACGTGCCGCACGCCGAGCGGGCGCAGCGCGTCCACTACCGCGTTCTGCACGGCAGGCGTGGCGCCGACCGTGGCGGACTCGCCGATCCCCTTGGCTCCCAGCGGGTTCATCGGTGTGGGCGTCTCGGTGTTGGCGGTCTCGAACGTGAAGAGGTCGGCAGCGCTCGGCATCCGGTAGTCGGCCAGCGTCCCGGTGAGTGGCTGCCCCTCGGAGTCGAACACGACCTCCTCGTACAGCGCCTGCGCGATGCCCTGCGCGAGCCCGCCGTGCTGCTGCCCGTTGACGAGCAGCGGGTTGAGGATGCGCCCGCAGTCGTCCACGGCGACGTGCCGCAGCGGCGTCACCCGGCCGGTCTCGGTGTCGACCTCGACGACCGCTACGTGGGCCCCGAACGGGAACGTGGCGCCCTCCTGCCGGAAGTCGAGCGCGGCCGCGAGCTGCGCCCCGTCGCTCTCCGCCGCGCCGGCCACCTGCGCCCAGGTGAGCGTCATCGACGGGACACCGGCCACGCCGAACTCGCCGCCCTCGGTGAGCTGCACGTCGTCGACCGACGCCTCGAGCATCGCCGCGGCGCGCCGCCTGGCCTGCTCCAGCACGTCCTCGGCCGCCGCACGGACGGCGTTGCCGCCCATCTGCAGCGACCGCGAGCCGCCGGTCCCGCCACCGCGCGGTACGGCCGCGGTGTCGGACTGCACGAAGCGGATCTTCTCCATCGGGATGCCGAGGCGGTCGCTGGCGAGCATGGCGAACGCCGTGGGGTGGCCCTGGCCGTGGCCGGACGTCCCCGCCGAGATCGTGGCCGAGCCGTCGGCGTGCACGGTGACCGAACCGAACTCGGTGCCGCCACCACCCGCGGTGATCTCGACGTAGACGCTCACCCCGACACCGAGCATCACCGGGTCGCCCGCCTCCCGGCGGGTGGCCTGCTCCTCTCGGACCTTGTCATAGTCGACGAGGCGCAGCGCCTCCCGCAGCGGGAGGTCGTAGTCGCCGATGTCGTAGTGCGCGCCCGGGATCGTCTTGTACGGGAAGTCGGCCGGCTGGATGAAGTTGCGCCGGCGGATCTCCACCGGATCGAGGCCGAGCTCGTCGGCGGCGAGATCCATCATCCGCTCGAGGTAGGCCGTGGCCTCCGGACGCCCGGCTCCGCGGAAGGCGCCGACCGGGGTGGTGTTGGTGAGCGCCGCCGCCGCGTCGAACCCGATCTTCGGGATGCGGTAGACGCCTTGGCTCATCAGGAACGTCGGGCCCATCACGAGCCCCCCGTTGAACCCGGCGTAGGCACCGGCGTCGGCCACGACCCGGGCCCGCAAGCCGGTGACGACGCCCTCGCGGGTGAGCCCGAGCTCGTAGTACCCCACCTGCGCACGGCCGTGCGGCATCGAGACCAGGTTCTCCGAGCGGGTCTCCACCCACGTCACCGGACGGCCGAGCGCGCGCGCCGCCCCGATCACGACGGTGTGCTCGGCGAGGAGACCGGCCTTGCCGCCGAACCCACCGCCCACGTGCGGGGTGATCACCCGCACGCGGTCGGCGTCGAGGCCGAGGACGGCGGCAGCCTGGTTACGGAAGCCGTGCGGCATCTGGGTGGACACCCAGATCGTCAGCTCGTCGTTCGCGCCCTCCTCGCCCCACGGGCCCGGGAGCGCCGCGATCGCGTTGCCCTCCATCGGCATCACCGCGAGCCGCTGGTTGACCATCCGCGCGCGGACGACCACCTCGGCGTCGTCGAGCGGGTCGTTGTCGGAGCGAGCGCCTGCTGCGATGTTGCTTCCCAGTTCCGGGAACTGCGGCTCGGAAGCAGGATCCAGTGCCGCCTCCATGTCGATGACGGCAGGCAGCGGGTCGAAGTCGACCTCCACGAGCTCGACGGCGTCGACGGCGGCGGCCTTGGTCTCGGCGACCACGATCGCCACGGCCTCGCCGACGAAGCGCACGCGGTCGGTCGCGAGCGGCGGGCGCGGGAGATCTGGGTTGACGACCATGAGGCCGTGGTGTGCGGGGAGGCCGAGATCGGCAGCGGTGAAGACCGCAACGACCCCGGGAGCGGTCTTCGCCTCGGTGGTGTCGATCCCGAGGATCCGGGCGTGGGCCAGTGGGGAGCGGACGA
>DASYES010000689.1:0-3117 GCA_036498885.1 Pseudonocardia sp. | reverse complement strand
GATGCTTGATCCTGGCCCGAGGGGGGTGGGCCGGGCCGCGTCCGCGGCCCGGCCCCCGCTCGCCACGGCGGTGGCACCCGTTGTCCACCAGCTCGCTCATGCCAGCCGGCCCCACACGGCGTTCCAGACCGGCGCCGGCGTGAAGCGCACGCGGCGGGTGCCCGGACGGTGCCGGTTACGCCGCCGTGGGACGAAGCCGTTCCCACGGCCCTGACGAAGATCACAACCTTGGAGGCCGGCTCCGACGGCGTCGGCGAACCCGGTCGACACCGCGAGGACGCTCTCACCCAGCAGGATGATGGTGAACAGTGCGTACCGCTCGGCGATGTGGTGCGGATGCCAGCTCGTTCTCCAGTTGTCGCGTTCGGCCCACGCAGGCACGGCCAGCTCGGCCCCGGCCAGGGCGACGAACACCAACACCGGTGCCGCGCCGCTGAGCAGGCCGAGGTCGGCCAGCAGCTGGCGGCCGAGCCAGAGGACCTCGACGACGGAGATGCCCATGGCGTACCGGATGGTGGTGCCGCGGCGATCGGGGTCCTCCCGCGCCGCCCGCAGCCACTGCGCCACCAGGCCGACTCGCATCACCAGGTAGCCGACGGTGACAGCGCCGTAGTCCCCGGTGTCGAACGCGGACGGCACCCCGGCGGCCAGGACGAGCACCCCGCCCATCTGCAGCAGGGTGAGCAACCGGTACGGCACGTCGTCGGTGCCGTAGGACGAGGCGAACCAGGTGAAGTTCATCCAGGCCCACCACATGGCGAAGAACACCTGCAGGAACGGCGCCACGACCTCCGCAGCGTGTCCCTCGGCCATACCGTGGGCGAGCTGCGTCACGAGCCCCGCGACGGCCACCACGAACGTCAGATCGAAGAGCAGTTCGATTTGCGTGGAGACCCGGTGCGGCTCGTCGGCGGCGCGTGCCGTCATCCGGATCCGGAGCGACGGCCGGCGGCGCACCGGTCCCGGCTCCGGTCGGGTCCGCGGCTGCACGCCTAGTTCTGGTCCTCTTGCCAGGAATAGCCGGGGCCGACATCACTTGCGACCGCAACGCGCTGGGGCGTGCCGAGCACGTGCCCGACGGTGAGCAGTACCGCGGAGTGCACCGTGTGCGCGCTCCGCTCGTGGGCTGCCGCCCTAGCGGGTTCGAGATGGGTCTGTGCGGTCTCCGCCAGCGACGTCGTGTCCATGTGTGCTCCTTGCGAGGTGCCGGTGTCGGGAGCGAGGACAGGGCGAGGCGCCGATCCGTGACGTGACGGTGATCACAGCCCGGTTCGGCGGATCGCCTGTCACAGAACTGCGGGCTGTCCTGTCCTCGCTTCCGACACCGCACTGCGCAGCAGCGGCGGACGGTACAGGGACTCGGGTGGAGGGATTCGTCGTGAAGGTCGTCGTGATCGGTGGGACCGGGCTGATCGGGTCGAAGTTGGTGGCCGAGCTGAGCGGGCACGGGCATGAGGCGGTGCCCGCTGCCCCGAGCACCGGCGTGAACACGCTGACCGGGGAGGGCCTGGGGGAGGTGCTCGAGGGGGCGGCGGTCGTGGTGGACGTGTCGAACTCGCCGTCGTTCGCCGACGATGCGGTGATGGAGTTCTTCCGGACCGCCACCACGAACCTGCTCGCATACTCCGCGAAGGCGGGCGTCGGGCATTACGTGGCGCTGTCGGTGGTGGGCACGGATCGGCTGTCGGAGTCGGGCTATTTCCGCGCGAAGATCGTGCAGGAGAAGCTGATCCGTGAGTCGGGCCTGCCGTACTCGATCGTGCACGCCACCCAGTTCTTCGAGTTCGTCGAGGCCATCGCCGACTTCAGCACGGTCGACGGCAAGGTTCACCTGCCGTCGGCCCTCATCCAGCCGATGGTGTCCGACGACGTCGCTGCCGCGGTCGGTCGGGTGGCGGTGGGGGAGCCGCTGAACGGGATCGGTGAAGTCGGCGGCCCGGAGCAGTTCGGGCTCGACGAGCTGGTCCGCAAGGGTCTTGCGGCGAAGGGCGACCCGCGCGAGGTCGTCACCGATGAGCAGGCCCCCTACTACGGGGTGCGGCTGGGCGAGCGGACGCTGCTCCCCGGTCCGGACGCCCAGCTCGGGGAGATCACCTTCGACAGGTGGCTCGCGCAGCAGTAGTCGCACGCACGCACGCGCTGGGCCGCGGCAGAGAGCGGGATGACACGGGCCGTCCCGGCGTGGCGCAGCCCACCGCCGTTTCCGGCTGCCGTGCCGTGGCCCGTTGTCACGGACGAGGTCGCCGTCCTGTCCCACGTGATGTCGACGATTCCGAACCACCGCACGAGAAAAGGGGAGCACCCATGACCATCGACCATTCGCACCACATCGAGGACCCGAACCGAACGACACCCCCGCCGAAGATCGAGGTCGTCGGCTCGGTGCCGACGCCACCGGTTCCCGACCCCTCCGAGGCGATGACGCTCCTCGTCACCCTGCCTCCGGGGAGTGCCGGCTCCCCGCCTCACCGGCACACCGGACCCGCCTTCGGTTACGTGGTCCAGGGCGAGATGATCTTCGAGCTGGAGGGCGAGCCCGAGCGTGTCGTACGTGCCGGCGAAACGTTCTGGGAGCCGGGCGGTGACGTGATCCACTACCAGGACGGCAACAATCTCGCCGACGCCGAGACCCGCTTCGTGGTGACCATGTTCGGCGTCCCCGGCCAGCCGATGCTGATCCCGGTGAGCGCCGAGGAGCTCGAGGAACGCCGGCCCCGCCGCGCCCCTCGTCCGTGACTCCACGACAAGGCCTTCGGCGCGGGAGACCCGTGCTCGACGGCGATTGCTGGAGCTGCTGACCGAGGGCCCGCTATCGGTTGCCATCGAGCCGGCACTGGCGGCCCGCGGCGAGACCGCCCGGGCCGCCAGCCGGTTTCGGAACAACCATCTTCGAGGAAGAAGGACATGCCCGCTCAGACCGTCACCGTGCTCCTGGTCCACGGCGCCTTCGCCGAATCCGCCCGGATCAGGTGACCGCAGCGATCCTCGACGTGGTCGGGGTTGCCGGTTGAGGGGCTCGGTCCAGGCTGTCGACCGAGGGCGGATATCTACCACATCATGGAGGAAGAAATGAGCGACCCGACGGGCGACGGCAAATTTCTGAGCGAGCTCGAGATC